>WQZF01000003.1 GCA_009780885.1 Betaproteobacteria bacterium
CAAGTAGAGCCGTATCGTCATTTGCGCTGATCGAGGGGTCGGCGCTATTGACCGTAATCGTGACGGGCAGTTGGGTTGCGGCGTTATAGCTGGCGGTTGCGGCGGAATTTATATTCACCGTGGTCGTGCCTTTTCCCTCGATCGTGACGAGGCCATTTGCATCGCATGTGGCGATTCCGGCAGTGCCAGTGGAATACGTCAGCGTCGGCGCATCTGTGGAAGCTTGCGCAATCACATCGCCGTTTCCGTTGTTCGCCGTCTGCGTAAGTTGCACGGCACTGCCCACATCGCTCATCTTCTTGCTGATGTCGGATTGCACGATGCTTTGCGGGCCTGCCTCAACAGTGATCGTAAAAGTGCGCGTATTGGAATCGGTGGTATCCGTAAAATGGCTCGTATATGTTCCAGCAGTTCCCGGTTCCGCAGTGCCCTGGATATCTCTTGTTCCCGGACCTGGCTCCCCCTGTTGTATGCTGAGTCCAGCCGGTAAATCAAGAGCGTCAATGGATAATGCTGATGCGGTGCTCGGGGCCCCAGCGGCGACAATCCTGATTGGATTTGGCCCAATAGCTTGGCCGATATAAATGGTCCGAGCGCCGCTGGCGTCATATTGAAAACCGATGTCGGCATAAGCTGGAATGGGAAGCGTCATGAAAGCAATCGCCGCCGCCAATCCTGTTGCCAAGTGCCGCATCCCGGAGCTTTGACGCACAGCGCGCTGGCGAAAATACAGCCAAAAAGCGAAACACGGCGAACTTTCCTTTTTCTGGATCGAGATCATTTTGGGACTCCCTGGATTTCAGAGGATGGAAAACAAAACAGCCCCGCCTCCCGAAAGGGAAACAGGGCTGTTTGAAAAATGGGGTTTTGCTTTTTTAGATTCTGCGCATCATGAATTATGCCAAATAAATGCGGGGGGGGGGTATGATATAACAATATTCCTGGCTGCGCCGAAGCTGCCGCTCAGGAGATCATTCGGGAAAAGGCTTTGGGCGGCCTTGCGCCATTGCGTCAACATCGCTTTCCGCAGGGGGAGGGGAATAAATGAGGTTTGAATTTGAAGACCTTACTCCTTCGGCAAAAAACCTGCAAGAGGGTGGGTCAGTTTTTTCGGGGCAGGATGAGGAATTCATGGAATTCATAGCTTGGGGTGAGCGTAAGCGAAGCCCAACGGAACAGCCTTCGCCCGAGTGTTGGGCATCGCTTTGCTCAGCCCAACCTATGCGCAGGATCATTTTTTTGATGGCAGGAAGGGGAATGTAGGGGCAACCGTCCTCGGTCGCCCGTCCGGAGCTTGCATTGCCACCGGCAGCCCGGGTGTTGGGCATCGCTTCGCTCAGCCCAACCTATGCGTTGGTTCAATAGCTACAAGCCCGCCTGATGTGGGTATAATCAATAGTCATTGCAGGGGCATCATGGTTCCTGCGGCTTTCAGGTCTTAGGGGCGTTTTAATGCCGATTATCAGCACGTTCTACGGAATCCTGATTCAGATGTTCTGGAGCGATCACGCTCCGCCGCACTTCCATGCGCTCTACGCTGAATACGAAGTGCTCATTGACATCGGAAGCCTGGATATCCTGGAAGGCGAGATGCCCCGGAGAGCACTTGCATTGATTCTCGAATGGGCGCAGGAACATCGCGCCGAACTTATGTGGCCGAACTTATGTGGAATTGGGAGCTATGCGCACACAACCAGCAACCAAAGAAGATTCCGCCCTTGCCGTAACCCCATTGATCCAACACCGTATGCCGTGGCGCGTGCTGAGCGTGGAAACCCTGCCGGGATTTCGCCTGCATGTCCGGTTCGTGGATGGCAGCGAGGGAATAGCGGATCTTGCGGCTCTTGTCCATTCGCCAGAAGCCGGGGTGTTCTCCGCGCTCGCCGACCCTGATTTTTTCGCCCAGGCGCGCATCGAGTATGGCGCGGTAACGTGGCCCGGCAACGTAGATTTGGCCCCGGACGCCATGTACGCCGAAATCAGGAAAACCGGAACGTGGGTGTTGCAATAAATTATTGAACCGGCAATTAAGGATCGAGCGAAGCGAAGCCTAAGGTTCCTGCCTCTGAAATTCTAAATTTGACTAAAGAATTCGTTTTTAATAATCACTACTGTAGCTGATCATTATTACAGTAATTTAGAAAATTATCGTTTGGGCCGGTTCTCAAGCCCAATTCACAAGCCCGATTCACAAGCCCAATTCTCCCCACAACGCATCGACCCGTTTTTTTACGTCCTCGTCCATCACGATTCCGCGTCCCCATTCGCGGGTGGTTTCTTCGGGCCATTTGTGGGTCGCGTCGATGCCCATCTTGCTGCCCAGGCCGATGGCGGGGCTGGCGAAGTCGAGGTAGTCGATCGGGGTGTTTTCGGCGATCAGGGTGTCGCGCGCGGCGTCGACGCGGGTGGTGAGCGCCCAGATGACTTCCTTCCAGTCGCGGATGTCGATGTCGTCGTCGACGACGATGATGAACTTGGTGTACATGAACTGGCGCAGGAAAGACCAGATGCCGAACATGATCCGTTTCGCGTGGCCGGGATACTGTTTTTTGAGCGATACCACCGCAAGCCGGTAGGAGCAGCCTTCCGGCGGGAGGTAGAAGTCGGCGATTTCGGGGAACTGTTTTTGCAGGATCGGCACGAAGACTTCGTTCAGCGCGACGCCGAGCATTGCCGGTTCGTCCGGGGGTTTGCCGGTGTAGGTCGAGTGGTAGATCGGATCCTTGCGCATCGTCATGCGTTCGACGGTGAAGACCGGGAACGGCGCCTGCTCGTTGTAATAGCCGGTATGGTCGCCGTATGGCCCTTCGAGCGCGGTTTCGTCCGGGTGGATTGAGCCTTCGAGGATGATTTCGGCGCGCGCCGGAACGCTGAGTCCGGAGCCGAGGCAGCGCGTCAATTCGGTGCGCGTGCCGCGCAGCAGGCCGGCGAACTGGTATTCGGAAAGGGTGTCCGGGATCGGCGTGACCGCGCCGAGCATCGTCGCCGGATCGGCGCCCAGCGCGACGGCGACGGGGAAGGGCGTGCCGGGGAAACGCCTGCAATGGTCGCGGAAGTCGAGCGCGCCGCCGCGATGCGGGAGCCAGCGCATGATGAGTTTATTTGGACCGAGGACTTGCTGGCGGTAGATGCCGAGATTCTGCCGCGTCTTTTCCGGGCCGCGCGTGACGACCAGCCCCCAGGTGATCAGCGGCGCGACATCGCCCGGCCAGCAATGCTGGATCGGCAGTTGCCCGAGGTCGACATTTTTGCCTTCGACGACGATTTCCTGGCACGGCGCGTTGCCGACGGTTTTCGGCGTCATCGCGTAGAGTTGTTTCAGCAGCGGCAGCGATTCCCAGGCGTCTTTCAGGCCGCCCGGCGGTTCCGGTTCCTTCAGCCGCGCGAGCAGATGCCCGATTTCGCGCAAGGCGGCGATGTCGTTTCTTCCCATCGCCAGAGCGATGCGGCGCGGCGTGCCGAAGAGATTTCCGAGCACCGGCATGGTGAAATTTTTCTGCCCCTGCCGTGGATGCTCGAACAGGAGCGCCGGGCCGTTGCTTCGCAGCACGCGGTCGCAGATTTCGGTGATTTCCAGATGCGGCGAGACGGGCGCGGTGATGCGCTTCAATTCGCCGAGGCGTTCCAGATGCGCGATGAAGTCGCGAAGGTCGTTGTAGTGGGTCATGATCCGGGAGTTCAGCGCAACAGATAATCCGCCGCGATACCGGCGAAAATCGCGCCGCCGTACCAGTTGTTGTGCATGAAGGCTTTAAAGCAGTTTTCGCGCTCGCGCTCGCGAATCAGCCGCCAGTGATAGATCGAGATTGCGGCGGCGGCGGAAAGGCCGAGGTAGAAGGCTGGCCCCATTCCATAGCGCCAGCCCAGTCCGACGAAAAGGGAGAGCATCGCGGCGTAGCAAAACATTACCGCGACGACATCGAAGCGGCCAAAGGTGATTGCCGAGGTCTTGATCCCGATTCTCAGGTCGTCGTCGCGGTCGACCATGGCGTATTCGGTGTCGTAGGCGAGCGACCAGAAGATATTGATGCCCAGGAGCCACCAGGCTTCGAGCGGCAGATGATGCAGATGCGCGGCGTAGCTCATCGGGATGCCGAAACCGAAGGCGATGCCGAGGTAAGCCTGCGGCAACGCGAAGAAACGCTTGGTCAGCGGATAGCTGATCGCGAGAAATACGGCCACGAAGGCCAGCTCGATCACGAGCAGGTTTCGCAGCGGCAACACCAGCGCCAGCGAACACAGGAGCAGCGCGATGAACAGCGCGAAGGCTTCCTTCAGCGTGACCTTGCCGGAAGTGACCGGACGGTCCTGGGTGCGTTTGACATGCTTGTCGAAATCGCGGTCGGCGCAGTCGTTGATCACGCAGCCCGCCGAACGCATCAGCAGCGTGCCGATCATGAAAATGATCACGACCGTCCAGTCCGGTTTCCCGCCGGAAGAGAGCCATAGCGCCCACAGGGTCGGCCACAGCAACAGCAGCGTGCCGATGGGCTTGTCGAGACGCATCAGCCGTTCGTACAGGCCGAGGCGTTCCTTGAGCAAGGAGATTTCCAACTTTTCCTCCTGTTCAGGAAAAAACCTTGCCGGCGCCGACCGAGAGCAGTCCAAGCCAGGCAAAGAAGAGCGAGCCGAGCACATGCAGCGCCACCGCCGACAATGCCCAGAAAGTCTGTTGCGCGAGCAGGCGTTCGAGCACTTCCGCCGCGAAACTCGAAAAGGTGGTCAGCCCGCCGAGAAATCCGGTAATGACGAATAACTTGAGCGCAGGAGGAAGCCCGGAGTGGATATGGAAGACTCCAATGGCGATGCCGATCAGATATGCCCCGATCAGGTTTGCCGTCAGCGTGCCCAGGGGCAGCGTGACGAACAGCGGATTCAGCATCAGGCCGAGGAACCAGCGCAACCACGCGCCAATCGCAGCGCCCAGGCCAACGGAAAGAAAGGATGCCAAAAAGCTGGAGCGGGTCATTGGAAGGAAGGGCGGAAAAATTGTCGGGAAAATTGGGCAAAAGTTCCGTCCGGAAGGCTATTGGAACTTTCGGATTCTAACGGTTTTCCCCGCAGCGCCGGTAAAATGCCTGTTTTAAAAGTATTTGCCAAAAGGCGACTCATGAGCAGCGAAAAAAACGTTTCATCCGTCAATTTCATCCGCAACATCATCGATGCCGATCTCGGCGCCGGGAAATATGCCGCGCGCCATTGGTCGGGGCAACCCGGGCCAGGGCCGCAGCAGTGTGCCGGACGGGTCGACCCTGCGCCGGTCCGCACGCGCTTTCCGCCGGAGCCGAACGGCTATCTGCATTTCGGCCACGCCAAGTCGATCTGCCTCAATTTCGGACTCGCGCGCGATTACGGCGGGCGTTGCCACCTGCGTTTCGACGATACCAACCCGGAGAAGGAAGAGGACGAATATGTCCGCTCGATCATCGCGGCGGTGCGCTGGCTCGGCTTTTCGTGGGACGAAGGCGGCGAGGACAATCTCTACTACGCTTCCGATTATTTCGACTGGATGATCGAATTCGCCGAAACGCTGATCCGCACCGGTCATGCCTACGTCGATAGCCAGTCCGCCGAGGAAATGCGCAGGAGCCGGGGCACCCTCACCGAACCCGGCCTCGCCAGCCCTTTCCGCGAGCGGAGCGCCGAGGAAAACCTCGCGCTCTTTCGCGCGATGCAGGCGGGCGAGTACCCGGACGGCGCGCATGTGCTGCGGGCGAAAATCGACATGGCCGCGCCGAACCTGAACCTGCGCGACCCAGCGATTTTCCGCATCCGCCACGCGCATCACCATCGCACCGGCGACCGTTTCTGCGTCTACCCGATGTACACCTTCGCGCACCCGATCGAGGACGCGCTGGAGAACATCACGCATTCGATCTGCACCCTCGAATTCGAGGATCAGCGCCCGTTCTACGACTGGCTGCTGGAGAGGCTTGCCGAGAGCGGGCTGTTGCAGCGCCCGCTGCCGCAGCAGATCGAATTCTCGCGGCTCAACCTGACTTATGTCGTGCTCTCCAAGCGCAAACTTATCCAGTTGATCGAAGAAAGGCGCGTGGCCGGATGGGACGATCCGCGCCTGCCGACGCTCGCCGGCGCGCGGCGGCGCGGCTACCCGCCGGAAGGCTTTCATCTCTTTGCCGAGCGCATCGGCGTCTCCAAATCCGATTCCTTGATCGACATTTCGATCCTTGAGGAATGTATGCGCGAAACCCTGAACGAACGCGCCGAGCGCCGCATCGCCGTGCTCGATCCACTCCGCCTCATCATCAGCAACTATCCCGAAGGACAAACCGAACTCTGCCAGGCGCCGAACCATCCGCTGAAACCCGAACTGGGCAAGCGCGACATCCCGTTCTCGCGCGAACTGTGGATCGAGCGCGAGGACTTCATGGAAACGCCGCCCAAGGGCTACCACCGCCTTTATCCCGGAAACCGGGCGCGCTTGCGCTACGGCTACGTCGTCGAATGCACCGGCTGCGTCAAGGATGAAAACGGTAACGTGACGGCCGTGCTCTGCGAATACCTTCCGGATTCCAGATCGGGCACGCCGGGCGCCGACAACTACAAGGTCAAGGGCAACCTGCATTGGGTCAGCGCCGCGCACGCCTGTGCCGCCGAAGTGCGCCTTTACGACCGTCTCTTCGCCGTTCCCGCGCCGGGCGCGCGGCGCGAAGGCGATCCCGAAGGAATCGAACGCGATTTCCTCGACGACATCAATCCGGATTCGCTCAGCCTCATCACCGCCCAGCTCGAACCCTCGCTCTCCGAGGCCGCGCATGGAGCCTCGTTCCAGTTCGAGCGCCACGGCTATTTCGCCGCCGACGCCGTCGATTCCAGGCCCGGAGCGCCGGTCTTCAACCGCACCGTGACCCTGAAGGATTCGTGGGGCAAGGGAGGGAAATGATGTCCGCCGCTCCATCCGCCGCCCCATCCGCCGACTCGTTCATCGACCGCCTGCGCGCCGCCTGGGCGAAAAACGACAGTCTCCTGTGCGTCGGCCTCGACCCCGACCCGGAAAAATTCCCGGCGCGTTTCCGTGACGACCCGGCGGCGATTTACCACTTCTGCGCCGAAATCGTCGAAGCCACCGCAGACCTCGTCTGCTGCTTCAAGCCGCAAATCGCCCACTTCGCCGCCCGCCGCGCCGAGGGCCAGCTCGAAGCGCTGATCGCGCACATCCGCGCGCAATACCCGGACATCCCGGTCATTCTCGACGCCAAGCGCGGCGACATCGGCAGCACCGCCGCGCATTACGCCCGCGAAGCCTTCGAGCGCTACCGCGCCGACGCGGTGACGGTAAATCCTTATCTGGGCCGCGACTCGGTCGAACCCTATCTCGACTGGCCCGGCAAGGGCGTCATCCTGCTCTGCCGCACCTCCAACCCCGGCGGCAACGACCTCCAGTTTCTCGACGTCGGCGGCGAAAAACTCTACGAGCGCGTCGCCAGCCTCGTCGCCAATGACTGGAACCGGAACGGCCAATGCGCCCTCGTCGTCGGCGCCACCTACCCGGCGGAAATCGCCCGCGTCCGCGAAATCGCCGGCAACCTGCCGCTCCTCGTCCCCGGCGTCGGCGCCCAGGGCGGCGACATCGAAGCCGTCGTCAAGGCCGGATGTATCGGGGCAGGAGAAGGGAAGGGCACGGGCCTCATCATCAACTCCTCCCGCGCGATCCTCTACGCCGGCACAGGCGACACCTTCGCCGCCGCCGCCCGCGAAGCGGCACAAAAAACGCGGGATGAGATCAACCGGTATCGGTGAACGAAGGGCGAATTTTCTAAATTTAGTTAAATAATGTTTCGCTACTGTAGTGAATATTATTCAATAATTATTACAGTAATTTAGAAAGTTTACGCAAAAAACAGATTGGGGTGGGCACAGCGCCCCCCAATCCATGGCCTTGAATCAAAAGGGAATTATTCATTTAACTCCCTGGAAACGGGAATGGCGCAAAATGCCCTGTAGGGGCGACCACAGGTCGCTCCTACGAAACCTCCGGGGGAGTCAAGCGGATAATTCCCAATCAAAAGCGCTCTAGCTATTGAGCTTCGCCAGATTCGGGTCGATCTGGTAGAGGAGCGCCTGGGCCAGCATCAGGATGTTTTCGCGCAGGCGGGCGTCGATTTCAAAGACGGGGCAGCGCGAGATTCCTTCCTTTTCCAGGGCGGCGCGGTAGTCCGACAGGCGTGGGCGTGGACGGTCGTCGGTGCGGGTGACGCCTACCACCAATCCGCTTTTGGCGATGAAATCCCTGAAAATGCCGACGAAATAACGCAGGTCGTCGAGCGGGGCAGGGCGGGTGTTGTCCATCAGCAGGATCAGCCCCAGGCCGCCTTCGGTGAGGATGTCCCACATGAAGCCGAAGCGATCCTGTCCGGGGGTGCCGTAAACGTGCAGGCATCCTCCCTCAAGGTGAATCGCGCCGTAATCGAAGGCGATCGTTGTCGTTTTTTTCTGCCGCCGCGCGCGTTCGCGGCTGCGTTCGCGGTAGATTTCTTCGGTGGTCAGAAGATTGCCCCGGCATAGCGCCGCGACGGCAGTCGTCTTTCCCACGCCGAGTGGCCCGGAAATAACCAGCTTGTAATTTTCTTTTTCCATGATGGAATTACTTCCAGACCTTGGAAAGAAGCCGCCGTAAAAATGCTGGAAGGATACCCCGGGAGGATTGTGGATCCGGCTTGTTGTGGGTGGAGTGCAAGGCGCTTCTGATTCTTTCGACCCATTCGTCGTCGGCTGTGGGCGCTGCGACGCTGGGCTGGTCGACGAAGAGGCAGAGGGAATCGCAAACGGTGTAGAAGGCGAATACCTGGCGTTGCTTGAGTCCGGTAATTTCAATGGTTTGCGCCAGCGAGCAGGGATGCAGCATCCACAGCGCAGCCATCTGCATCGCGCCCTGGAGGCGCGGAAGACAGGGCAGGTTGGGCCAGTGCCGCAAGGACAGGGGCGTGTGAATGTCGGTGCCTTCGCGCAGGCGCCCTCGGGCGCACCACAGGGCGATTTGCGCGATGATGAATTCGGCTCGCCGCATCCGGTGATTGAGGAGCAACTGCTCCTTTCCGGAAAAATCTGCCAGGCCGGGGACGGTTTCTTCCTTTCCCTGGGCGCTGACTTTCCCTCTTACTCCGGAGCGTCCGATCAGGCGGATTTTCGGTTTGTTCCGTAAGGGGCCGAGACAGGAGCGTTGCAAGAGTTCCTCGTTCATGTCTCCGCCCCAGCGATTGCCGGTCAGGTCGAGGAGGATGCGTTGATCCTGGATGGCTACGTCGATCAGCGCCGCTTCCTTGCCCATGACGATCAGGGAGCGCCGGAGATACTCGCTCAGATAGCCATTCGGATTGAAATAGACGCGGTGCGTCTGGAGAGGGTCGTCTAGGTTTACATCGTGGACGAATCCGGCGTAATGATCGAATACTCCCAGGTTCCGTTCCAGCGCTCCGGCTGCATTTCGCGGGTTGGTCTGGACGGCGCCTTCATCTTCCTGGGCGTCTTCGAGAACCGGGATATTGATTTCCGGAGAAGCGCCGGAAGCTGCAGCGGGTTCGGCCCCGTTTTTTTCTGCCCGATAGTCTTCCGCGCCCGTGGACAATCCGGGAAGGGGCACGATCCGATACAGCGTTTCCATCAGGGTGTCCGGCGTCAGGGGGTATTGCAGGAACTGGACATCCGGAATGTTTTCATGTGGCGTCGAGCCGACGACGATGATCGGGCATTTCCGGTGCTGGCGCAGGCGGCGGATAATCGTTGCGCATCCGGGAAGGTCGCCGTTGAAGAAGAGAACTTCGGCTTCGCTCAACGGGGCTACCGCAAAGGCGTTGTTGCCGAACTCCCACAGCATCGACTCCAGATGGTCGAGATCGGACGCGCCAAAACCCATTGCGCAGAGACGGGTCGCTCTGGAGCCGGGAGCAGGCGGATTGGCCGATATCGCTGCAGTGAAGTTCTCGTTCGTCGTCACTTTTCCTCCCTTATCAGGCGGTTACACGCCAGCGCCCTGTATTTTTATGCGTAGTCCCTTATATTCGACCACGGCGCGCGGGCAGATGAGCGCTTATACGCCGGGGAAAACAGTGTTCAAGTGCAATATGTCCTCAAGAAAAGAATTTTTACCCGTTTTCAGTATGACACACCAGCTTGCCGCTCTTTCGGGTTTCGTTCCGCATAGTGTGCAAAAAGGCATGTTGCGACGCCGATAATGCTTGCCATGACACGCCATTTTTTTTATGCGATTTTTTTGCGGCAGGGCTTGACAGGCTATCGAGCGAGAAGATACAGGCTTCATTCAGAAATCGGCGCGGGTTTCGGGCGATGTGCTAAATTGTGCGATTATTTTTTTTCCAAAAATTCCGTATCGCCGCTCCATGGTACGCCGGGAGTGCTTCAAGGCGGCGGCGGGGGATTCCATTTTCGTGCTCAACGTCGATCTGCATTGCCATTCCAACGCCTCCGACGGCATGCTGTCGGCGGCTGAGGTGGTTCGGCGCGCGGCGGCCGACGGGGTCGGCCTGTTGGCGCTGACTGACCATGATACGCTGGCCGGGCTCCCTGCCGCTGCGGCGGCAGCGCGGGAAACGGGGATTGGCTGGGTGTCCGGGGTGGAAATCTCGATTGAATGGCGTAGCGTCCAGGTGCATATCCTCGGGCTCGATTTCGATTACGAAAATCCTGCGCTCAATGCGGGGTTGGCCCGGATACGCTCCGGTCGCATCGAACGCGCCAGGCGCATGGGGGAGGCGCTGGCGGAAGCCGGCATCGAAGGCGCGTTCGAGGGCGCGATGCGCCATGCCGAACATCCGGAACTGGTTTCGCGCTCCCATTTCGCGCGCTATCTGGTGGAGAAGGGCATCTGCCGGGATCACCGCCGCGTTTTCGACGAATGGATGGTGCCGGGAAAACCTGGCTACGTCGATCACCGCTGGGCCGGCCTCGAAGAGGCGCTTGAGTGGATACACGGCGCTTCCGGCGTTGCGGTGGTTGCGCATCCCGGCCGTTATCTCTTTTCCTCGGCGGCGCTGAAACAATTCTTTCGTGACTTCAAAACGCAGGGCGGGGAAGGCATCGAAGTTGTCTCGGGCGGGCATACGCGCGAGCAAAGCAAATATTTTTCCCGCCTGGCCAAGCATTTCGGATTTTCCGCTTCGCGCGGATCGGATTTTCACGGGCCGGGAGAAAGCTGCATCGGTCCGGGCGCGCTGGATCCCCTGCCGGAAGGGTTGACGCCGGTCTGGAGCCTTTTCCGGGAATCCTTCCTGGAGCCGCCCGCCTGCCGCAGAAACGGACCGGACACGACAACATCATGACCCGGTATCTCTCGATTCACCCGGAAGACCCGCAAGCGCGCCTGATCGAACAGGCGGCGGAGATCGTGATGAACGGCGGCATCATCGCCTTTCCCACCGACTCCTGTTATGCGCTCGGTTGCCGCCTCGGCGACAAGGAGGCCGCCGACCGCATCCGCGCGCTCCGCGACCTGGACCCTCGGCACCATTTCACGCTGATGTGCCGCGATCTCTCCGAAATCGCCCATTTTGCCCGCGTCGATAATGCCTGCTACCGGCTTCTGAAAGCGACGACGCCGGGCAGCTACGTTTTCATTCTCGAAGGCACGAAGGAGTTGCCGCGCCGGATACTGCATCCGAAACGAAAGACCATCGGCCTGCGCATTCCCGACCACCGCATCGCGCGGGCGCTGCTGGTCGAACTGAACGAGCCGCTGCTGACGACGACCTTGCTCCTTCCCGGTTTCGAGGCGCCGCTCACCGAGGGCTGGGAAATCCGGGAATCGCTCGACGGGCGCATCGAACTGATCCTCGATGGCGGCTACTGCGGCACCGAGGCGACGACGGTGGTCGACCTCACCGGCGATCTTCCCGAAATCGTGCGCCTCGGACGTGGCAATCCCGCGCCCTTCATGACCGAGTAAGCGACTCCCGCTTTCCCATGACCGACATCAATGCGCTGATCCAGACCATCGCCATCATCGCGCTGCCGGTGCTGCTGGCGATTACGCTGCACGAAGCGGCGCATGCTTATGCCGCGCGGTTTTTTGGCGATCCGACTGCCTGGGAACTGGGTCGCGTCAGCCTCAATCCGTTGCGCCATATCGACCCGATCGGTACGATTGCGCTTCCGCTTATCTTCCTCGCTTCCGGAGGAATCCTGTTTGGCTGGGCCAAGCCGGTTCCGGTCGATTTCCGCCGCTTGTGCAATCCAAAGCGCGACATGCTCTGGGTGGCGGCAGCGGGGCCTGCGGCGAACCTGATCATGCTTCTGTTCTGGGCAGCGCTCCTCAAGCTGCACTGGCTGCTGCCGGCCGGCGATTTCAGCCGTCCGATGGCGCGCATGGCTGAAGCCGGCATCGGCATAAATATCATCCTGATGGTGCTCAATCTTTTTCCGCTGCCGCCGCTCGATGGCGGTCGTATCCTCGTCAGCTTGCTCCCGAACGAGGCGGCGCGGCGCTATGCGAGGATCGAGCCATTCGGCTTGCTGATCCTGATCGCGCTTTTATTGACCGGAATTCTCGGCAAGCTGCTCACGCCTGTCATGGCGTTGGTGGATGCCCTGATTGCAGCCCTCTTTCAACTTCCTTCCTGAATCTTTCCTTTAAACATCTATGTACGCAGAACGAGTTCTTTCCGGCATGCGCCCGACGGGCAGCCTGCACCTTGGTCATTATCACGGCGTCCTCAAGAACTGGGTGCGCCTGCAAAACGAATTTCCCTGTTTCTTCTTCGTTGCCGACTGGCACGCGCTGACGACCGAATACGACAGCCCGCGCGGCATCGCCAAATCCACCTGGGATATGGTCATCGACTGGCTCGCTGCCGGTGTCGACCCGGCGCATGCGACCCTCTTTATCCAGTCGCAGGTGCCCGAGCATGCCGAACTGCATCTTCTGCTCTCGATGATGACCCCGATCAGTTGGCTCGAACGGGTGCCGACCTACAAGGACCAGCAGGAAAAACTCTCCAGCAAGGACCTTTCCACCTATGGCTTTCTCGGCTATCCGCTCCTCCAGGCTGCCGACATCCTGATCTATCGCGCCGACCGGGTGCCGGTGGGCGAGGATCAGATCCCGCATATCGAATTCGCGCGCGAAATCGCGCGGCGTTTCAACCATCTCTATGGCCGTGAACCGGGCTTTGAGGAAAAGGCGAAGGAAGCGGTGAAGAAACTCGGCGCAAAACGCGCGCGTCTCTACGAAGAATTGCGTACCCGCTACCAGGAACGCGGCGATGGCGAAGCGATCGAGCAGGCGCATGCCCTGCTCGAAGAAGTGCAGAACCTTTCCCATGCCGACCGCGAGCGGCTCTTCGGCTATCTCGAAGGCGGCGGCAAGGTGATCCTCGCCGAACCCGATGCGCTGCTGACCGAAGCTTCGCGGATGCCCGGCCTCGACGGGCAAAAAATGTCCAAATCGTATGGAAACACGATCTCCCTGCGCGAGGACGAGGCGCAGGTCACGCAAAAGATCAAGCGGATGCCGACCGATCCGGCGCGCGTGCGCCGCAGCGATCCCGGCGATCCGGACAAATGCCCGGTCTGGCAACTGCATCTCGTCTATTCTGATGATTCGACGCGCGGCTGGGTTGCGGCAGGCTGTCGCTCCGCAGGGATCGGCTGCATCGAATGCAAGCAGCCGGTCATCGACGGCATCCTCAAGGAGCAGGCGCCGATGCGCGAACGTGCGGCGCATTACCTCGACGATCCGGCGCTGGTGCGCGCCATTCTCTCCGATGGTTGCGAAAAGGCGCGTGAAATGGCGCGCGAAACGATGCGCGACGTGCGCGAAGCGATGGATCTTTCCTACACATGATTTCCGGAACCGGCGGCGAGCAGGGCGGGAAGACCGGGGGCGGCATCGAACCCGGCAGCGGCTTGCCCTTTTCCGCAATACCCGAAGATGCTTCCACCCAGGCAAAGTCCCAGACGCCTCCGGTGGCCCGCATCTACGGGCAGCCGCTGGAGCAGCTTCCGCTCGATCTCTACATTCCGCCCGACGCGCTGGCGGTCATGCTCGATGCCTTTGAAGGGCCGCTCGATCTCCTGCTTTATCTGATCCGGAAAGCCAACATCAACATCCTGGATATTCCGATGGCGCCTCTTACCGTACAATATCTGGAGTATGTCGAAGCGATGCGCGCGCGCAACCTCGAACTGGCCGCCGATTATCTGGTGATGGCGGCGATGCTGGTGGAGATCAAATCGCGGCTCCTGTTGCCGCGCCCGCAGAAGGCCAGCGAAGCCGAAGCCGAAGACCCGCGCGCCGAGCTCGTGCGCCGCTTGATCGAATACGAGCAGATGAAACTGGCCGCCGTCAGCCTCGATGCCCTGCCGCACGCCGAACGCGATTTTTTCTGGATCAATGTCGCGGTCGAAAAGAGCCTGGAGCGCCGCTTTCCCGAAGTCTCCGCCGGGGACCTGAAACGCGCCTGGAGCGCGATCCTGCAACAGGCGCGACTGCACATTCGCCATCGCGTACAGCGTGAAGAACTCTCGGTGCGGGAACACATGGGAATCATCCTGCGGCAATTGCGCGAAACCGGCGGTTTTGTCGAATTCGCCCAGCTTTTCGATATTACGCAAGGCTCTGCCGGAGTCATCGTTCATTTTCTGGCGATGCTCGAACTGGCTCGCGAACATTTGGTCGAGATTATGCAGAATGAACCATTTTCCCCGATTTATGTGAGACAGGCCGATGTCCGAATCGCCGATAATGCCGCAATCCACTGAAAGCGCCGCTGCCGGATCTGCGGTGCTTCCGGAACATCCCGAGACCGTCAGGCGCGTCCTCGAAGCCGCATTGCTCGCGGCCTCGCAACCGCTTTCGCTTTCGGACCTGAAGAAATTATTCAGCGAGGAAATCGGCGGCGACACCCTTCGGCGCTTGCTCGACGAATTGCGTGAAGAGTGGAACGGACGTCCGGCGGAACTGCTTCAGCTCTCCAGCGGCTGGCGGCTGCGCACCCGCGCCGAATACCTGCCCTATCTGGAGCGTCTCGACCCGGAAAAGCCGCCGAAGTACTCCCGCGCCGTCCTCGAAACCCTGGCGATCATCGCCTACCGGCAACCGGTGACCCGAGGCGATATCGAAGACATTCGCGGCGTGACGGTCGCTACCCCGGTGATCCGGGCGCTGGAAGAACGCGGCTGGGTCGACGCCGTCGGACACCGCGACACGCCGGGACGCCCGGCACTTTATGCCACCACGAAAAAATTTCTCGACGATCTCGGTCTGCGCAGCCTGACCGAATTGCCGCCACTGGAAGAAATCTCTCAAGCACTGGAACTGGCCGATGCCTAGCAATAACAAATACCTTCGTACCCTGCGCCGCCTGGCGCGCAACAATCCTCGCAACAACACGAGCGCCCCGGAATCTACCTCTGGCGACGCGCCCCCCGCTCCTGCTCCCGCTTTTTCCACCGCTCCTGCTCCCGAGCCTGAAATGCAGCAACAACCGCAGCAAAGGGATCCGCAACGGCGCGGGAATCGTTCCCACTTGCGCCGTTTCAACCGCGACGGTCGTCCGGCGGACAGGAAAAAGCGGGAAGAAAGCGGCTACGGAAACGAGGGCTTTGACTTCAGCCCCGCCGAATCCTTTCCAGAAACCGATTCCGGGAATTCTCTCGGAGCCGATTTCGGCAACAAGGACGAGAAACCAAGGCACGCTGCCCTGTTCGGCCCCCGAAAAAAGGCGCAGGGCCTCAAATCCAGGGCTCGCAGCGGCCCCATGGAAGCGATGCCGCAGGAACGTCTGCATAAAGTGCTGGCGCAAACCGGAATCGGCTCGCGGCGCGAAATGGAAGAAATGATCATCGCCGGGCGCATCAGCGTCAATGGCTTACCCTCGCACGTCGGCCAACTGATCGGCCCGAATGACCGGGTCAAGGTCAACGGCAAACTCGTCGACCTCAAATTCTCCAACCGCCTTCCGCGCGTCGTTCTCTACCACAAGCCGGAAGGAGAAATCGTCTCGCGCGACGACCCCGGAGGCCGCCCGAGTGTCTTTTCCGCGCTGCCGCGCATCAACGGCGGGCGCTGGGTCGCCGTCGGACGCCTCGATTTCAACACCAGCGGACTTCTCCTCTTCACCTCTTCCGGCGAACTCGCCAACCGCCTGATGCACCCGCGCTATCAGGTCGTCCGCGAATACGCCGTGCGCGTGCTCGGCGAACTCTCGCAGGAAGCGATCGAACAACTGATCGAAGGCATCGAACTCGAAGACGGCCCGGCGCGTTTTCTCAGCCTTGAAGAATCCGGCGGCGAAGGCGTCAACCACTGGTATCACGTCACCCTCCAGGAAGGACGCAACCGCGAAATCCGGCGCATGTTTGAATCCGTCGGCGTTGTCGTCAGCCGCCTGATCCGCGTCCGCTACGGTCCCTTTGCGCTGCCGCCCTACCTCAAGCGCGGCCAGTGGCGCGAACTCGAAGGCGTCGACGTGGAAAAACTGCTGCGCGAATTCGGCCTGAACCGTCAGACCGCCAACGCCACCCCGCGTCCGGGCCGCACCCGCTCGTTCCGCAGCGGCGGCGCCAGCGGGTCTGGCAAAAGCGGCAACAACGCCGGCAATGGCGGCATGGAAGTCAACGGCAACGTCGCCGAGCGCCCCGCCAAATCGCGCTACAAGGGCGAACCGAACGGCAACGTCGCGCCCCGGCGGAAAATCGCCAAGGAACGCGACGACAACTGGGGAAATCGCTGAAAGCGGATTTTTGAACACCTGTCGAGCGCAATCCCTGCCATTCATGGCGGGGTCAGCGAGACATGGCGTAACAGGCGCCGAAGGCGCCCCGCATTGTGTAGGGGCGGGTTTCAAACCCGCCCGTACAGGAATTCCCCAACCTTCAGTTGGGGTGACTCAAAGGGCAGGGGCAGCGCCCTGCCGCCCCTGCATGTCGGATGTGTACCATGATCCCGTGATCCAGCGGGGCGATTGCCATCGCACCCTACCAGTGAGATCCTGCGAAATATGCAGGATGGGGTGAGCGAAGCAAAACCCGTCATCATTTCTCAACCTGAAATCCCCCTTACAAAATACAGGAGGCAGAATGAGTTTCCTTTCCCGCCTCTCTTCCAAAGTCTCCCGCTGGTTTGGCGGAAGCTCCGCACAAGAGCGCCCCGGCGCTCCGCAAGGCGCGGCCCCGCTTTCCATCTCCTCTTCCGAAACCCAGCCGCGCCGGCGGCATGTCGTCTGCGCGCATCTGGGCGGGCTGCATCGCATGGCCTACTACGAATGGGGTGAACCCGGCAATCCCCGCGTGCTTCTCTGCGTGCATGGCCTGACGCGCAACGCCCACGATTTCGACGTGCTGGCGCGGGCGCTGTCGAACGAATACCGCGTCGTCTGCCCGGATATCATCGGACGCGGGGCCAGCGACTGGATGGAAAATCCGAATGACTACTCCTTTCCGCAGTATGTCTCGGACATGATCACGCTTTGCGCGCGGATCGACGCGGAAACCCTGGATTGGGTCGGCACCTCGATGGGGGGATTGATCGGAATGATGATCGCCGGCGACGAACTCTCGCCGATCTCGCGCCTTGTCCTGAACGATGTCGGGCCTTTCGTTTCCGCCGAAGTCCTGCAACAGATGAGCCAGTATTTCTTCAGGGAATGGCGCTTCGCCTCCTATGCCGAAGCACAAGCGCATTTACGGAAGGTTCACGCCTCCTTCGGTCCGCTGAACGACGCCGAATGGGGCTATCTGGCGCGAAATTCGATCCGCCAGGCCGCCGATGGCAGTTGGGAATTCGACTACGATCCGAAAATCGGCAAGGCATTCCAGATCATGACGCTCACCCCGCTGCCGCTCGATCTCTGGTTGCTCTACGACCGTATCCGCTGCCCCACGCTGGCGATCCGGGGCGCGACATCCGGGCTTCTGCCAAGGAGCACCCACCGCGAAATGGGCAAACGCGGCCCGTGCGCCAAACTGGCGCAAATTCCAGATGTCGGCCACGCGCCGACCTTTTTCCGCCCTCCGGAAATCCGGATCCTGCGCGAATTTCTTGCCGGAGAGTGAAGAAGATCACTGCTAAAAGCGGCGGCATTTGCATTCCGCGCCAGAACCGATATAATCCGCCCTTCTTCGGCAGGCGCGTAGCTCAGTTGGTTAGAGCATCACCTTGACATGGTGGGGGTCGTTGGTTCGAATCCAATCGCGCCTACCAGAATTTCCCTTTAAAATCATACAATCAAGAACAACAGATTTTTTCTGGGGAAGTTCTGGGGAAGAATTCCGGTTTTTTGCTGGCTTCTTCCATCTTCTTTTTTTCCGTTCCCTTATCCGCGCCGTCGATCCAGCGCGCGTATTTTTCAAACAACATCCGGGTGTTGGTGTGCCCAAGTTGCCGGGCAATGTAGGCGGGATTGACGCCGGCCATCAGGCCGATGGTGGCGTAGGTGTGCCGGCAGCAGTACGGGCGGCGGTAGCGGATGCCAAGGCGCTTGAGCGCCGGTTTCCAGTAATGATCCCTCTGGCTGCGCTCATCGTGCCAGGGGCGTCCGGTGACGGGGTTCTCGAAGACGTATCCATCGGCGTCCTTCAGGAAGGTGTGCGGGCGCATCCATTTGAGGGCTTCCAGGGCGGCCTGGACGAGGTCGATGTCCCGAACCGTGTGGGTTTTCGATCCGTCGCGCTCTGAGCCCCTGAAGGTGCGCACGCGCCCGATCCGCGCCATGTTCGATTTGAAGTCGATGTCGGACCAGCGCAGGGCAATGATTTCTTCCGGGCGCATTCCGGTGAAGAAGGCGAAGCTGAAATAGGCGAGGATTCGAGGGTCGTAGTGCCGCGCGAGGTCGTCGAGGATAAGGTCTCGTTCCTGGGCGGTGAGGGGATCGGGCAGCTTTTTGACGGCCTGGAGGTTCTTGATGCCGGTCATGGGGTTGTCTGCCGCGCGTCGCCCGGTGTATTCGAGGGCAAGGATGCCGCGCAGGACGATCAGGTAGTTGTTGGCGCTTTTGGCAGAGGCCCAGGGGTGCCCGCCAATGAGGGCGGCGAGGTTTTGATAGCTGAGGGTTTCGGTCAGGGTTCGTTCGCCGATGAGTCGCTTCCAGAGCAGTACGGCGTTTTTGTATTGGTCTTTGGTGGCGGCTTGCAGTTGGCCCTTGGTTTTGAGCCAGGTGTCGGCGATGGCGCCGAAGGTTTTTTTGGGGGCAGGGGGCTTTTTCCGGGTGTCCGGAAAGGTGGCGGTGTAGTCGAAGATGCCGAGGGCGATTTCGCGCCGGATTTCGGCAGCCAGGCGATGCGCGAGCTTGAGGTTTGCCGGGTTGGGCAACAGGGGCTTGCCGTTGATCTTGAGGGTTTCCCTGCACGCGGAGCCGTCGGCATCAACAAAGTGGAGCCGGATGCTGGCGGGTCGAATTTCTACTCCTGGTCCGTTTCTTCCCATTGTTCCCTGCCCATGTTTCGTATCCCTGGAGGTCGATCAGGGGGTGTCCATCCGGGGCGCGTTTCCATTCCGCGCCTTCGACCCATACGCCATCCTCGATTTTCCGGCGGATCGCTTTCTCAGTGTAGCCAGTGATTATAGAGGCAAGGCTGATGGTGACAAATCGGGCCGGCAGCAGGGTAGGGGCCTGCGCCGGGCGATCAACGCCCTTGATGATTTCCGAGAGTGCCGCCGCCAGTTGGAGGATGCTTTGATCAGGCATTGGGTTTGAGGTGCGGTATTTTTCGATGGGGATCGGCGCTGTCATGTCATGAAAAACGGCGAAGCCCGCCTGAAACAGGCCTCGCCTTGTTCCTTATTTGGCAAAGGGATTCCCGAAGAAAAACGGGTTCCCGGTTTTTTCGCGGATGATCTTGATCATGTCCCGCGTCGTCGCTTCGAGGGTCTTGTCCGGGCGGATGAGTTCGTACCAGAAGGTGAGAACGCCTTCGCGCACGCGGTAGCGCAGGCGCGCATCGATCAAGTAGGCGTCGCCGTTCAGGAAGACGGGGATGCCGATGGCGAAGCGCTCGAACATCTGCATTTTGGCGATGGTCTGGTTGTCGTCGGACTGGACGAAGTTGAATTGCACCGCGCCCGATTGCAGGCGCATCGAGGATTTGAAGCGCATGTCCTGGTTGGCTTCGAAGTTGATCGCCATTTCGAGCATTTGCGCGCCGCTGGGAAAGCCTTCCTTGCCGGCGATGTCCGGCAGGTTTTGTTCGATGAATTCGGCAAATTCGGCCTGCCTGAAGGTCTTTTTGTGCATGCCCGTCCAGGTTTTCCACTCTTCGGAAAAGCGCGGGGAGAAGGCTGCCGTGTGGTCCCGCCAGTCCGGTTCGGTGCTGTCTTCGCCGTGGTCGTTCAGGATGGAGAGGAATCTGATCTTGCCTTCGGAGAAGTCGGCCTGGCACCAGAGGGTGCAGTTGTTGATCGAGCCGTGGCGCTTGATGTAGTCGATGAATCCGTCGGTGTCATCGAGCGTGACGGCAGCCTTCTTGCGGCGCGGCAGCAGGTCGAGCTTTTCGTCGTCGCGCTCGGCGATGCTCCAGCCGGGAGGCAGCGCGACGCGGTGGATGTTCGGGATTTCATGGCAGTGCATGACCTCCACGGGCGCTTTCATTTCGCGCGCCAGCGTTTCGGCGATGTTGGCGGTGTCGGCCAGGGTTTCCAGCATTTGGGCGGTGTTTTCGGTGCTCATGGTTCAGCTTCCTTGGGTGGCGGTTTTGAGTTCCGCTTTCGGGGCGGTCGGCACACGCTTCAAGTCCAGAGTGCGTTGGTTGGGGTCTTCGGAGAGGAGGTTGCCTTCCGGGGTGGCCCACAGGAGGGTTTCCATGGGTTCTTCGGGTGGCTTGACGAGCCGGATTTTGCCGGTGAGGGTCATGGCGCCGCTGCGGGTGGTTTTCTTGACGGCGATCTCCAGCACGATCTTTCCGGCTTTGCCGGAGGTTTCGACGGCCTGGACGAGTTCGGCGAGTTGGTCGCTGGCCGTGTCCATGAAGATGCCGCCGCCGATATGGCGCAGGGTGTCGGTGATGGGTTTTTTCATTGCGAGGCTCCTTTCATTCCTTCCGAAGAAGGGGTGGTTGTAGAATTTGAGATTCCGTTTTTTTAGAGGGGCATCCGTGGATACCTTTGAGGCCAGATGGCGTTATTTTCCCTACTGCATAAAACGCCTTCCGGACGGGCGTTACATCCTGCTTAACCGTTTGTACAAGCCGCTTGGCGTGGTCAGCAGGGAATGGGTGGTTTATGAAGAGCACCCTTCTGCTGCGGCGATGAACATCACCCCTGCGATGGCGCGCAAGCTCTCCTGGGAAGAAAGTGAAAATGTCGATTTCATCTTTCTTTACAATGACGGATGTATTCCGACGAGAGGGGCTGAACATATGAAGGCTTATCTCGATCGAGTGGCCGTGCTGATGAAGATCACTGTTGAAGGCGCCTGACCAGGAGCGATAAGGATTTTTCGTTTCTGGCGCGCAGTTCAACGGCTTCTTCACTGAGAATCACGGGGGCTGGGTGATTCGTGATGACCAGAGCGTCGGTTTGGGCAATACGGGTTTGTCCATCCCAGTTGTCGATAATTTGATCGCAGCCAAGCGCATCTGCGATGGCGCGCGCGTGGGTGCTTTTGCCGATGCCTTGGGGTCCAAAAAGTACAACGATCATTTTTCAATCCTTTCTTGAGTGTCAGGCCACGTCAAAAATCCGGCGTTTTCCGGGGGCTGAATATCCGATGAATTCGGCGCGCGCGCGCGCGAGTTTTTGTTCGGTTTCCTCGATGCGCCGCCGTTGTTCGCGGTGCTGGAGGCGGTGTTCGGTTTCCGCGCGCACGTAGCTTTTGCGCTGGTCGTGCAGGCGGATTTCCAGGGCGCGCATCCGCAGCCAGGCGCGGGTTTTCTGGAGGAGCCGGAAAAAACGGATCATTTCAGAAGCCTTTCAAAATGTGCTGCTCGGGGGTTGGATGCCCCTCGCGCTCGGCGCGTTTTCGCAGCGCGTTCGCGGCGCAGGTCAGCGCGATCCGCAACGACGGGGTGTGGATCGCCCGCTCGAAACTCCACCCCAGCCGCCAAAGGCCGCAACGCTGGAAGGCGGCCTTGAGTTCGGCGGGGTTGGGGGTGGGCATGGCTCACTCCGTTTCGGCTTCCGCCACGGCCCAAAGGTGATCATGGATTTCCGCGATCAGGATCGTGCCCAGTTCGGCGGCGTCCTGTTGGCGCACCAGCTTCAGCACCTTTCTGTTGAAGGCCGCGGCCTGGAGGGCCTTGAGCACCTTGAAGTCGTCGTAGGCCAGCAGGCGCAGATAGCGGTCCTTGACGCGATCGAGCCAGGCATCGTGTTGGTGGGTTTTTGCCGCCGTTTTCATCGCCGCTTCCTTTTGGTTAGCCGGAGCCGTCGCCGTCGCCGTAGCCGTCGCCGTAGCCGTAGCCGTAGCCGAAGCCGTCGCCGGAGCCGAAGCCGTCGCCGTCGCCGTCGCCGTCGCCGTAGCCGTAGCCGTAGCCGAAGCCGTCGCCGGAGCCGTCGCCGGAGCCGTAGCCGTAGCCGAAGCCGAAGCCGTCGCCGAAGCCGGAGCCGGAGCCGTCGCCGGATTTTTCTGGTTTGTTCAGCCGGGACATTCAGTCCTCCGCTTCCGCGTTTTCCGTTTCGGCGATGCTTGTTCTTGAAATGTCCGTCACGGGGATGATTTCGATGGCTTCGAGCCAGACCGATTCGACCGGGGCGCAGATTCTGCTTTTTTCCGGCTTGATGCCGTAAAGCGCGACGCAAGAGAGGCTGATGCCTTTTTTGGCCCACCAGCGCCACATCCTGCGGGCGTTTCTGACGATGACCTCGGCGCCATCCTTTTCGGCGAGTTCACCAAACCAGACGCCCGCGCTGTAGGTGCGCACGATGACGGTCTTTCCGATCATTCCGTTGAGAGACATTTTCAAGATTCCTTTCGCTTGTGGTTAAAAAGTCCCCGCTGCCGAAAACCCCGGCGGGGGGCGAGGGGTGGCGGCGGGGGCGCTTTCGGCTGCGCGGGGGGAGTGTTCGGGGGGAGTGCTGGTGCCGCCAGTTGATGTATTAAACACCATGTTTATCAAAAAATCAACGCTTTGTTTGTTTTTTGATAAAATCTTTCCTCCCCTATGCGCGCATAGGGGAGGCAGCGTCAAGCCTTTGATTTTCTAAATTACTGTTTTAATTTTTTATTAAGATTCCCTACTGGCGCGGAATATTTTTTAAGTGGATTTGGAAAATCGGTGCAGCCCGCCAGCGCGGGATACACTGCAAGCTGAATTTTTCCTGGAGAAGCCATGCAAAAAGACATGCACTACGCCGGCACCTATGCGATGGCCGTGGCCGCCGGGATTCCTGCCCGCGATGCGGTGGTGATTGCCACCGCGTCGCAGTATGTCGATGATTCGACCTGGCACGACAGCCAGGCGCACCCGGATGGCGGGAGGCTCTCGGTCGTCACGACGGCGCACCATCCCGCGCAGTCCTTGATTCGGACCTCAAGGGATGAGGGGTGCGGGTTCGAGGAGCAGCGAAAAATCTGGATTCCCTTCCATTTCTTCCCCGGCGGCGCGGGCGATTGCTTTGAAGAGAGGCTTCTGTGCGTGAAGGATGGCCCGCTGGTGCGGGAAATGCTGGAAAACCACCTCGAAGTGGCGGCAGAAAAGCCCTATGGCCTGGAGTTGATCGGGATCTGCGCTCATGTCTACGCGGATACCTTCTCGCACTACGGGTTTTCGGGGATGACTTCGGATTTCAACAAGGTGAAAAAGGGATCCTTCCTGTTTCTGGAAGAGCCAGAGCCTGGAATCAAAAAATACATCCTCGGGAAAACGGATCGGTTTCTCTGTTCCAGCGCGAACAATCTGGCGCTCGGTCATGGCTCGGTGGCGACGATGCCGGACAGGCCGTATGTGCATTGGGGCTTCGAGTTCGAGCAAAGAAGGCCGGGAAACGGGGCCCTGAGCCATCGGGATAACCCGGCGGACTATCTGGAAGCCTGCAAGAAGCTGCACAGCTTTTTTTGCCGTTTCGCAAAGCGCCGCTATGAAAACAGCACACAAACCGCCTTTGAGAGCATCCGGGATGCCGTGCGGAGCATCATCGCTTTTGAAGGCACGGAAGAGGAGCGATGCTCAAAATGGGGAAAATCTGGCCTGACGCCGGGGATTCCTGCTTACGATTCCCGCCTCTGGGAACTGGAGAAGAAGTTTTTCCACGAGCGGGCAAACTCGCAGGCCGGGATTGACAGCGCCGTTTATCGCTTCCATCAGGCGGCGGCCTATCACCGCACTTACGTATTGAAGGATTTGCTGCCGGGCCACGGGATGGCCGTGACTTGAGCCTTTCTGTGCGGGCTGCTCCTGAAAAAGCGAAAGGCCGCGCTTTCTCAACGGCGGCCCCTCGGGCCTGCGGCACGCCGCAGGTCGGTCTTTATGGCAATTATTTGGCCTCGCCCATATCCTTTTTCTCTTGATCCTTTCTGTCGCGTGGCTCTCCAACCACTGCCTTGATGATGGAGGCGACGGGAAGGCTGATAAATGCTGCAACAAGCCAAGGATTGGCGCCGGCGACCAGACCATAGGTCGCTGCAATGGTGCACGTGCCCGCAATAATAAAACCAAGGATTCTTCCTTGCGCATGGCTGTTAAAAGTCAATTCCATGCGCTTTTTTTCAATATCAAGGACTTCCAGTTCCATCCTGCGGCGATGGCTGACTTCATCCTCGGCCATCTGAAGAATCCGGCTTGCCGAACCTTGGACGATCTCATCATAAGCACGCAACATCCCAGGAGGAGGGATCGGCCCTTCATAATGCGCCGACACAGCAAGGGCTTCCGCTGTTTGTCGCTCGCCCGTCTGCTGTGTTTGTACAGGGTGTTGCTGCGGGCTAGTTTCTGATGCTTCTGTCATAGGTTTTTATAGCATTATCCATATCTTTGCCAATTTTCACCCAGTCGGAGCGCAAGGCTTCAGCGGCGCCGAGAAGGGGGCTTTTTACTCTGGTTCTGGCCGCACGCGCTTCCGGCAAATCTACCTGTGAAAACAAATCGACAGGTGCTGCAAGCCCGCTCCAGAACCCGCGATAGAAAGCTTGTCTTTTGGCCTTGCCAAGGTCCATTTCTCTTTCCTTTGATCGAGACAGCATGCCCGTTTGTGTTACAAGCGGTGCTTTGTTTTAAACGCAGTGACGTCAAACGCCACAGTAGCAAGGAACACCCCTTGCCGCACGCCTTGATTATGGTCGGCGTCAATTCAGGCTGTCAAACGAAATTGTGTAACACGGGCATCACTTGCGGGATTTCGTGGCACTCCTGAGCTTTCTGATGGCGAAACTCGGCCTTTGCCTTGGCGCTGCGTTTCTGTGCGGGCGGCTCCTGAAAAAGCGAAAGGCCGCGCTTTCCCAGCGGCGGCCCCTCGGGCCTGCGGCACGCCGCAGGTCGGTCTTTATGGATTGTCGTCTATTTCGTCATGCTTGGCAATGCGGCGCAGATAGGCGGTGTCCCCGTCGATCTCGAAAGAGATTTTGAAGTTTCCGGTGACGTGGATCGTGTAGATGTCCGGGTTTTGATAGCCTTTGAGCTTCTCGAATCCAAGCCCTGGTGGCCTTGGGTCCTGGAGCAGCTTGCCCAGCGCAAGGTCTGCGCGGTCCTGCAGGTCCGGGCTTAAACGCTTGTAATCCTTTTTGAACCGGGAGAGCCGAAAAAGCGCTTTCAGTTGAGCCCCGCCCGCGCCCACAATGGTCATTGGCGCAAATCCGCAATCAAATCTTCCGCATTCTCGAAGCGCTGCAGTTTTTCCCGATCTTCCGCGTCCATATCGTGCCTGATGATCACCCCACGCACTTTTTGAATGATTTCAAGGTGTGCGGTAGCCGCGAGCATCCATTCTTCATAGGCCGCGTGCAGGGAATCCCGGTGCTCATGGGTCAGGCTCTTGTCCCTGTCGATGCTGGCGCGTTCCCGGATGATTTTGGGCAAGGAAGATTTCAGGATTTCTTCCGCCCGCTCCAGCGCGTGGATGGCGCGATCCTCCGGATCAAGAAAGACGCCTTTCCTGACGGGAGATGCCTTGACCACTTCCTCTATTTCATGGAGCTGGCGCGTCGTTTTGTCAAAATAACGCACATCCTCCATGAGCTTGTCCACTGTGCGGTCGATGTCGCGCAGCAGATCGAGCGAAGCCGTCTCTTCCGCCAGTTTCACCGCGCGGGAGAGTCCTTGAGGGAGCGTATAGGTGCGTATAGGGTTCATTTTTGAATTATGGCACGCCTGCGCCGGATAACAACAAAAAAGACTTGACGAAAGAACGCCCGGGGACGAAATCCAGAGTTCAAGGTTCCTGGGCTGTTTTTTTTCGCTTCGTCCGGCATTGCTGCATGTCTTTTTTCCCTTTTTCCTTGTGAGCGGCCTTGCTGAGCCACTGCATGTTTTGCGGGCGATCCGCCCCGCCGGCGCAGAGCGGGACGATGTGATCGATTTCAAAGCCGGGGCATTTGCCTTTTTTCTGGCCGGTGGCCGGGCAAGGATGCTGCCGGCGGAATTCCGCCTTGGCAGCCGCGCTGCGCTTCTGCACGGCGTCGGCGGGGAGTGACACTGCGAAAAACAAAACAAGAAATTGAAAACTAAAAAGCCAAATTTTAATTTCTCTGCTGGGAATAAGCATATTCTTCTATTTCTGATGCATCCCAAGTTTCTCTAGCGATGCCCGTCCGCACCAGTAGGGTAGCAAAAATGGCAACCACCGGAACGGCATTCATCGCTTTCTTCAAGGAAGGTATGCTCGGCAATGTGTTGCGGATTGCATTGATGAAATCGACTGCCCACGTGCATATCATGGCAACAAGGATCAATGAGATGAGCAAAACAGAGGTTTTCGCCATCATGCAATACATATGGATCATGGCTCTTTGCCGAACATGCTGAATGTATTCCATCAGTTCCGGGGGCTCAGTCTTGAATGGTTCTTCTATCCTGTCTTTCAGCCGTCTGAATAGATCGCGCTGTTGATTCGCTACAGCAACTTCAGAGATAAAACGGCCAATGTTCACTTTTTCCGTATAGCGCAAATACTGATTCAGCAGACTGCGCAAGGCTTCATAGGCGGGGTTGTGCAGGGGTATTCCGCGCGAGACAAACTCTGCGCGAACTTCGTCGCGCAGGTCGAAAAGCTGATCCCGAAGGTGATCTGTTGCGGTCGGAATCCACATGTAATGCCATACGGCATAAGCCGCAAAAATAGAAATGGCGGCAAGAATCAATTCCATCGTCCTACTCCTTCGGGGTGTCGCCCGTTTCGGTCAAGCAACTGCTCGAGCGGTTCGGGTCTGTTCCTTCAATTTTTCTCCGGAAGTCTCCCAGCATCGCGATGGCTCGTTTTTTTCCGGAGCGCTCGTAACGCCATGCTCCAAACGAGGTTGCTGCAACGATATAGGCAACAATTTCACTCAAATGAATCGACTTGGCAAGCTCTGCCACTGCGCTGATCTGCCCTGGTGCGTTTTGGGAAATTTCCTTGAGCCCGTCCATGAAAATCCAGACCGCAAGCACTGCGAAGGCACTCTTGATAACGATTCTAGCAAGATCGAACCCGTTTTCTGAACGAAGAATATCACCATTTGCTTTCAGAATTTCAATCTCAAACCGCCTGCGTTGATCGAGGTCGTTTTCTGTCGATTGATCGAGGTCTTTCTTCATTCATCTTCCCACTTTCCAACGACGGTGCCGATGATCCTGAATCACCTTGCGGACCGTGTCGGCTTTGAGTCTTGTTCCGGGCTTTGGGCTGCATCGCCGCCAAAGTCCGTAAAATCCAGGGGCAGCGCCCGCAATACCCTGCCGATGATCCGCGTGTCTTCAAAACGTTCTTCCCACGGCCAGGGCGGGTACTTTGCATTGTCGGAAAGCACGGTCAGCACGCGCCCAACGAAAGACAGTCTTTTACACAGCAGCCCGCCGCCGTGGAAGATCAGATAGACGCCTTCGCCCCCCTGGAATTCGGTGACAGAGGTATCCACAAACAGCAGGTCCTTGGAGTTGATCGTCGGGATCATGCTGTCGTTCATGGCCTGGATGATCTTCACGGCGCTGTCGGCGCGTCCGATGAAGCGACGCGCGACCGCTATTGGCATTTCGATGCTGCGAATAACTTCCGGGTAGTCATCGTTGATTGACCCTTGCCCGCAGGCGGCGTGAGCATCAAGCATGATGTAGCGCACATTGTTTTTGTCTTCAGACGGATCAATCCTCATTGCGCCTTCCCCGGACTCGATCCATGTCGCAGAGCAGCCAATTCTTGCCTGCGCATTAAGACCTCCGGGTTTTGATACTCCGCGAGATTCCCAATTTTTAACTGTTTGTGGGGACTCTCCAAGAAGAGAAGCCACGGCTGATGGCCCAGTGATGTTTTTTATAATTTTTGCCGAAAGGTAGAGGCGTTTCATCGTTTCATGCATCAGGACACCATACCAAATATAAACAAAATGTTGATACACAAGGGGTTGAAAAACATATAAACATGGTGTTTAATTGGGCTATGAGTCCAAAAGAGCTTATTCACTCCCTCGGAGGCCCAACCGTTCTGGCGAAAAAACTTGGATATACGAAGCCAGGCGGGGCGCAGCGTTGTGCAAATTGGGGTCGTAGAGGCATTCCGGCGTCTGTTCGCCTCGCGCGCCCCGATCTTTTCAGCGAGGCTGCGCAGCCCGAACTCGCCGCCCCCAAAAAGGAGGTCGCGTGAGCTCCTCATGCACGGTAACAATCCGCGCAGGTTTGGATTTCGGGCCAGCCCTTTCGGCGCTCTCAGAATTGAATCGTCTTCGAGAGGTTTCTTGCGAGCCTGTCGATGTTTTCCTGGGCGGTCTGGATGAGTTTGCGCAAGCTTTCCGGATCCGCCTCGAATTGGTGTCCGGCACGGCAGATGAGTACCGGGCTTTGCTTGAGCCTTCCGATCGTTTGCTTGGCTTCCTGTCCGCAGCTCGGGCAGGGAATCTCCAGCTCCAGATGGTCGATATTGACAGTCATGGGCGCTCCTTTGAGGGGAAATGATGGTGTGGAAATCTGATTTTACGCTCGCTGCGAGCGCCCGCCCCCGTTGCTGCACGGCCTTTCCTTCCGGGGCTTTGCGGCCCCGGAAGGGTTTTTTTGGGGTGAGACGATGAGCATCGACAAGAAGTCGGTCCATGTGCGCCTGACGCCGGAAATGCATGAGCGCCTGGCGCTGATCGCGGGCCTGAAGTCGGACGATATTAGCGAACACGCCGGATACCTCCTCGAAAAGATGATCGTCGCCGAATACCACGCGGTCACTGTACAGGCGTCGCGCCTGAAACGGCTGGGATTGATCGGGAGCGAGGGGGATTGCCAGGGAGGGACAGGGAAATGACGCTCGACGATTACTGCTTTGAGCGCGGCGCCGCCGCGCAGCTCGCCAAAAAGCTCGGGGTTGCGCGGTCGCATGTGTATGAATGGCGCTGCGGCAACCGGACCTGCCCGCCGCTGATCTGTGTCGAAATCGAGCGGATCACGCTCGGCGCGGTGACGCGCCGGGATCTGCGCCCGAAGGATTTCGAAAAACACTGGCCCGAACTCGTCAGCGCGGCGCCCACGGGCTTCGATGCGGTCTATCGCAGGTTTCTGGCGCGGCTCTACGCGCCGCTCCCCATGAGTTAGACCATGGGGAGCAAAATAAACACGGGAGAGGTTCTGGGCGGCGTGGATATCGTCCAGGTGATCGGCGCGTATGTGCCGCTCTTCAAGTCCGGCGCGGAATACGAGGCGTGCTGCCCGTTTCACAACGAGGAAACGCCGTCCTTCAAGGTGTCGCCCGCAAAGCAGATTTATCACTGCTTCGGCTGCGGGGCGAACGGGGATGCGATCAAGTTCTTGCAGGAGCACCAGGGGCTGACGTTTCAGGAGGCGTGTAGATCGCTGGGGGCGGGTTCCGGTGCGCCAGCGGAAGCGCGGCGCCAGAAGCCTCCCCGCCCCGCCGTGGAAAAAACGACGTGGAAGCCGGTGTTGCCGGTGCCGCCGAACGCGCTGGCGCCGCCGCGCGCGCACCCCAAGCGCGGCGAGCCGGAAACGGTCTGGGCTTATCGCGACGCCGCCGGGGCGATGCTCGGCTACGTCTGCCGCTTTCGGACCTCCGACGGCGGGAAGGAAATCCTGCCGCTGGTGTGGGCGCAGGATTCGGAAACCGGGCAGTCGATGTGGCGCTGGATGGCGTTTCCTGCGCCGCGCCCGCTCTACGGTCTGGATCGGCTGGCGGAAAAGCCGGATGCGCCGGTGTTGATGGTCGAGGGCGAGAAATGCGCCGATGCGGCCGCAGCAGAATTGCCCGATCTGGTTTCCATGAGTTGGCCGGGCGGCGGCAAGGCGGTCGATAAGACGGATTTTGTGCCGGTGGCAGGGCGTAAGGTGTTGCTGTGGGCCGATTGCGACGCCAAGCGCGTTCCATTGACGCCGGCAGAGCGCAAGGCAGGGGTCGATCCGGAATCGAAGCCGCTGTTGCCGGAGGAAAGGCAACCCGGCGTGATGGCGATGCACAGGGTTGCCGAAAAGCTGCACGCGCTGGGATGCAAGGTGTGGATGCTGAAGATCCCGGCGCCGGGAGAAAAGCCGGATGGCTGGGATGTGGCAGACGCGATCTCGGAAGGCTTGAAGGGCGCGGCACTGGCGGATTTCATCCGTGCCAATGTTGCGCTGTTCGCGCCAGCGGGACAGGGGGGAAAAGGGGTTTCTCCCGCCGGTCCCGCTGGCGCAGGCAGCGGAGAAAGCGGGGATGATTCCTGGCGGGCGCTGTTGATCCGCAAGGACGAGAAACTCGTCGATTGCCGTGAAAACGTCTATTTGATCCTGAAGCATCATCCGGACTGGAAAGAGGTGATCTGGGCGAATGTGTTCGCGCGCAAGATCGTCCGGCGAAATCCGGCGCCCTGGGAATCCGCGAAATCGTTTACGCAGCCAATCGAGTGGGACGATAACGATGATTTCCGGCTGGGGCTTTGGCTGGCGCAGAACGAGCGGATGATCGTGCGTTCTTCGGAGACGCTTTCTTCCGCCGTGGGATGGGTGGCGTCCGAGACGCGCTGGCACCCGGTGCGCGATTATCTGGAGTCTCTGCAATGGGATGGTGTGCCGCGCCTCGAAGATTGGCTGACGGATTTCCTGGGCGTGCGCAAGACGGAATATTCGGCGCTGGCAGGGAGGATGTTCCTGATCGGGATGGTGGCCCGGATTTTCCGGCCCGGCTGTTTGATGCGCTCGATGCCAATCCTGGAAGGCCCGCAGCTTCGGGGGAAGTCGAGCGCGCTGCGCGTCCTGGGGGGCGAGTTTTTTTCGGATGCGCCGCTGGATTTGAACAACAAGGATGTCTATCAGTTGATCCAGGGCTGCTGGTTGTTCGAGGTCGGCGAACTGGATGCGTTCAACCGCTCCGAGATCACCCGGATCAAGTCATTCATTTCCTCGCAGGTCGACCGCTTCCGCGCGCCCTACGACCGGGCCCCGCGCGATAACCAGCGGGAAACCTGCTTTGCCGGAACGACAAACCAGTCCGAGTATTTCAAGGACAGCACGGGCAATACGCGCTATTGGCCCTTGCTGGTCGAGGAAGTCGACCGGATCAATCTCGACGGCCTGGCGGCCGCCCGCGATCAGCTTTTCGCGGAAGCGGTGGTCATGTTCCGCCGTGGCGAACGATGGCACCCAAGCCGCGACGAGCAGGAACGATTGTTCCGGCCCGAGCAGGAAACACGGGAAATCATCGATCCGTGGATGACCATGATCACGACCTGGCTGCTCAAGCGGCCATCGTCGTCGGATCGGGTGACGACCGAGGAAATCCTCGGCGATCTCTTGAAAGTCGAGCCATCGAAAATCGACGCCAGCAGAAGCATGGCGACGCGCGTGGGCAATGTGATGCGCGCGATCGGATGGAAGCGCAAGCGCGAGACTTCGGGCGCGCGGGGGTATTTCTACCTGCGCCCGGAAAATTGGTTGTCCGAAATGAAAAAGGAGCGCGGAAATGATCCGTTCTGACCAGGGATCGGTGATCCGTCTCGCCTCAAGGTGGGACGAACCGGAAAAGGTAGGACGGCGGAAAACCGCGTGGGTATTGGTTTTGTCCTACCGTCCTACCTCGTCCCACCTCGCCGCAGGCGGGCGCGGGCGCGGGCGGGCGCGGGCGGGCGCACCCGCGCGTATACGCGCGCGTGTACCTGCCTACACAGGTAGGACAGGTAGGGAGGTAGGACAGACACAGGATTGGTGCGGGTTTGCGCCGTCCTACCTTCCGTCCTACCCAAAAACAGGTAAGACGGAATGATCGAGCAGATGCGCGCCGACTTCCTGACGCTGGCGGCCTGGCTCAAGGCGTCGGAAGGATGGAGCGAAGCGGAAGTCGAGGAAATGCGCGCGGCGGTTCAGGAGGCCGTCGAGCGCGGCGATGAGGCTCTGATGGCGTGCTGGGCCGCCTGGCTCGCGGAACGTTCCGCCCAGGCCAAGGCCTTGCGCGAAAGAGTCATCGCCTTCGAGAAAAACGTGCACGCGCAGACAGAACAGAAAAAACGGGAGTTTGCATGATCGCTTACTGGGACGCCTGGCTGAACCGCTGGGCGCAATGGAAAGAAAGGGAACGGCGCGGCGAGTGCGGCTGGTACAAGGTCTCCCCGTCCTTCCGGAACGCGCGCAGCTCGGGCGAGTATCTCAGGCCCGGCACGCCGGAACTCGACGAGCAGGCCCTCTTCGTCGATCAATGCGTCCAGCGCCTGGCCCTCACCGACCTGAAAACGATCCTCGCCTTCTACGTGTGGGAAAAAACCGCCGCCAGCGCCGCGTTGAAGCTGGGAATGTCAAAGCGCGCCCTGTACCTGCGCCTCGACCGCATCCACCAGGAACTCCGGAAACACGAACAGGAATTCAACGATGAACGCCGCTGCGATTGACGCCGCCCACTGCGGCAATCGCCACGGCATTGCCCCCGCCCCGGCGGCTTACAAGCGCCCGGCAAGCCGCAGGGAAGCGCGCAACATATCGTTGATGCGCGTCTGCCAGCCGTCGCCCGCCTCGCGCAACGCCGCCAGCACATCAGGATCAAGCCTGAGCTTGACGGGCTGTTTGGTGGCGCGGGCCTTGGGGCGGCCAATGCGCATCACCGGCATGGCTTTCCATTGTTCATCGGACAATGGGAGCGCGTCAGGATCGGACAAGGCGGCGGCCGTGATGGCGGCATCTTCCTCGTCGGTGGGCAGAAGGGTTCCGGGTTTAAGTTTCGGCATAACTTTTGGCCTCACTTCTTGTGGCGCGGCGCAGGCTGATGACGCGGCAGGCGTCGTTGCGTTCGACGAAGGCCATGCAGAACAAGCGCGCTCCGATGTATCCCAGCGCAATCATGCGCTCTTCGCCGTAATCTTCCCGCGTGTCCATACGCACACGGGCGCTGTCCCATTCGAACCCTTTGGCCTCGGTCAGGGAAACCCCGTGTTTGGCAATGTTCAAGGCATCCTTGGCAGGGTCGAATTCGATCAACATCATACTTATTGTACCCCCAATAAGTCGAAAAAACAAACCGCCATTGACCCCGCCGCGCAACCGGGCTATGCTCTTGCCGTCACGGAAAAAAACGTGACCGGGTTTTGGTTATGCAAAAAAAATTCAAATATAACGAAGTTCTTAGCGAACTTATCAACCGATTCCCGTTCTGTTTCAGCCAAAATCCAAGGCAAGTTGTTCCACTCGGAACAAATACACTCTCAGAAATTTCCCGCGTGCTTGGCATTGAAGGCGAGCAGCTTGAGCCGTATCGCCTTGCGCTTAAAGACTATAAGCGCAGTTCTGCCTATCTCACAGCCTTGGCTCTTGGAAAAAAGCGACGCACCCTCTGGGGAGAAAAATTCCCGGCTCATATCACGCCACTCGACCGCGAACAGGCACGATCAGAATTACAACGGCGTGGCGTATGGTCAGAAACGCTTGAACATATCTACCGAAGTAAAATCGGGCATTTCGTGCAGCTCGAAAAAAACAGCCCAAGCAGCCGGACGCACAGAGAACGATTCCGGCGATGGATTGAACGGCTGCAAGCAGCCGGATTCACCGAAGACGATATCCGCCGGATTCAATCAGAGGGTATCCAGACCGACGATCTGGAAGAAACTCGCCGCCTGCTCGACAGTATTTGACATCCCTCCGGGTAGTGGGTACAGTGCGTTCAAGGGGTGTGATAGCTCCGACGAACAGCGGTATCCGCGCCCGACAGCATCGCGGTTTTTTTGCGTCCGGCTTCTCAATGGCCGGGAGGACGGCGGATACAACACCCCGCAAGGGGGAAGAAGCCTACCCGGCTGTTCACGGGCTATCAACCTCCTGGCCACCTCGCGGGGGCGTGTGATAGCGGCCCTGCGAGATTTTCAAGTCTCGAACAGGAGCTGCAACATGAACGCACTCGCCCTCATCACGGTCGATCAGACCGCCATCCGTCAACACGACGGCCTTTATTCCCTGAACGATCTGCACCGCGCCGCCGGTGGCGAAGAAAAAAACCGCCCGAATCAGTTTCTGCGCATCGACCAGACGTGGGCGCTGATCAACGAGATTTCAAATGCGCATATCTGCGCAATTAAGACCCAGCGCGGCGCAGGAGGCGGTACTTATGCCTGCCGGGAACTGGTCATCGCCTACGCCGCGTGGATTTCCCCGGCCTTTCACCTGAAAGTGCTGCGGGTCTTTCTCGATCAGCTTTCCGCGCACCGGCAACGCCGCTTGCCGCTGCCGCCGCTCCCCTCGCTGGAGATGCCTTCCCTGCCGCCGCCACTGCCCGCCGTGGTACTGACCGAAACCGAAGCCTTCAATCTCTACGGGCTGCTGACGATGATCAAGTATTTCTATGAGCGCACGGAAATCATCGAGCAAGGACTGAAAACCCTGGGATCATCGTTCGCGCCGCTCTTCTTCGACGCGCGAAACGAACCCATGTTCAGATGCTGCGCGCTCAAGGCGCTGCGCGACCGCTGCGAACCGCACTATCGAAGAAACGAACCTCGGGCGAGATAAAAAACCACTTGCGAACATTGCACACTTTAGGTAAAAATTAGCCAAACTTGTTTTCTTGCGTCCAAAGCACAAAGCCAGAACCCGCCACCGAAAGGTTTGCGGGTTTTTTGTTTCCACCGGTGAAGGGAAGCAAACAACCTGAACTATGGTAAGACGAGCAGCATGTAACTCAACGAACCCCGCAGCCAAAAAACTTCGGGGTTTTTTTATTTCTCAACACGCCCCGCGCAAAAAAAGGTACTCCCTCGCGCGCCAACTCCCTGAGATCAGGAAACACGCAAGTTTTGCGCAGATTTGGGATTTCTTGAGGGGTTGCTGTTTCCGGTTGATTGAAGATGGCCACGCAGATTGAAATTGCACGACACTTGGATATGAGTGTGACGCGGCTCAAAGAGACTTTGCCTCGGCTTGAAGTCGCGGATTCCAGCAATCTCGATGCCGTGCGCATCGCTTATATCCGTCATTTGCGCAGCATGGCAGCGGGGCGCGGTGGAGAAAATCAGGTACGGCTTACAGAGGCCAAAACGCGTGAATCGGAGCTCAAGGGCGATCAGATTGAAATGAACATGGCGCGCGAAGCTGGAAAACTGATCCCAGTGATAGAAATGGAATCGGTCTGGCAGGCGATGGTGATTTCTGCGCGCGCGGAACTGTTGGCGATGGGCACGAAACTGCGTGCCGACTTGAGGCAGTCATTTAACATCGAAGTGCCTCCAGAGATGATAGAAACCTATATTTATGCCTCACTCGAACACTTGGCAAACACTGACGAGACAGACGCTGATGCGCCTGATCGGGAGAGTGAGGAAGGGCTTTCATCCGCCGCCGAGAATCTCGACGACTGAATGGGCGCGTCGGCACCGCTTCCTTTCTGCTGAAGAGAGCGCCCGGCCAGGAAAATTCCGCGACGACATTACGCCGTGGGTTCCGTATATTCAGGCCGCGCTCGACGATCCGGATGTCTGGAAGGTCGTCTGCATGAAATCGGCGCAGGTTGCCTGGACAACGGTGCTGAACAACTGGATTGGCAAGACGATTCATTACCGCCCGTCGCCAATTATTGGCATGTTTGCCAAAACCGATGCCGCGAAGGAATACCGCGAGGAAAAGTTGTCGCCGATGGTGCGCGCGACCCGTGCGCTGCGCCAACTGGTCGATGTCGAGACTTCGCGCAAGGCTGGACATCGCTGGAATTTTTTACGCTTTCCGGGAGGCTTCCTGAAGCTTGTCGGGTCGAACAGCCCGACCAACGTCAAGTCGACGCCGGCGCCGCTCGTGTTTGTCGAGGAGCCGGATGACGCCAGCGAAAACGTGGGCAAGCAGGGCAACTCGATCAAGCTCCTGGAGGAACGGACAAAGACCTTTGACGATCGCAAGGTTGTTTTCGGCGGCACGCCGTCGGTCAAGGGGCTTTCGATAGTTGAGACGGCGTATCTCATCAGCGATCAGCGCAAGTTTGAGGTGCCGTGCAACGAATGTGGCGATTACCACGTACTGGACTGGACGAACGTCAAATGGGACGAGCGCTCCAGTGGGCCGCCGCATCCGGTCTATGGCATGGCGTTGCCGGAAACGGCGTACTACGTCTGTCCGCACTGTGGCTCGATCTGGAACGACCGACAGAAAACCGAGAACGTGAAACGCTTGCGCCAGGTGGCCACTCAGGCGTTCTCTGGAGTTGCCGGGTTTCAGATCAGCGAGCTGTACGCCTCCTGGACATCGAGCCGGCTGGCGCGGCTGGTCGAACGTTACCTTGAGGCGCAGGCGGGGCTGGAACAGGGCGACGACACAGACATGATCGTGTTTGTCAATTCATGCCTTGGGTTGCCATACGAATTCACTGGCGATCAGTTGGATGCCGACACCCTGCGCGAGCGTGCCGAGCATTCGGAGCACTGTCAATACCAGGAGCGATCAGTCCCTGCCGAAGCCCTGATTCTGACGGCGGGCGTGGATGTACAGCATGACCGGCTGTCTGTGCTGCTGCGTGCCTGGGGTCGCGACGAGGAAAGCTGGCTGATACAGTGGATCGAAATCTACGGGAACACCGTCGACAAGAACGATCCGGTATGGACAGACCTCGACAAGCTCCTGTTTGGCGCCGTGCCGCACGCTTGCGGTGTGCCGATCGGCGTCTTTGCCGCGAGCATCGATTCATCGGATGGCGCTACCTCGGACGCGGTCTACAACTACGTGCGCACGCGGCAGAGCCGGATGCGCTGGCTGATGGCGATCAAGGGCGCTTCGCAGGACTACGGCAATCGGGAGATCTTCGCGCGCCCGAAGGAAAGCATCGACCTGAAGGGGCAGGCGAACACCAAGGCGGCGAAATATGGCCTGCGCCCCTACATCGTCGGGACGCACAAGGCCAAGGATCTGATGCACGCCCGCCTGAAGTTGGATGGGCGCGGTGCGGGAAGAATGCATGCCCACAAGGATGTGCGCATCGACTACTGGAAACAGATCACAGGCGAAGTCAAGGCGCCGCACCGCAGCATCCGCAACAAGCGGATCTGGCAGCGCAAGGCCGGCGCCGCTGTTGAGGCGCTCGACTGCGAAGTTTACGCATTGCACGCGGCGCGTGCCGCGAAGGTTCACCTGATGACCGAAGCCGCGTGGATGGAGCTGGAACGCAAACTGAAACAGGACGATTTATTCAAGCCATCCGCTGCGACAGGGAATGGCAATGCCAGCGGCAGCAACATTGCCGATCTGGCGCGCAAGCTGAACGCACAAAGGCACAGCAATGAGTGATAGCACGATACGATTGACCGAAGCGCGCGAAGCCTTGCACCGCCTTACGCTGGGCGAGCAGGTGGTCAAGGTCGAAGTCAACGGAGCGCCTGGTCGCAGTGTCACCTATACGCCGGCCAGCATCGAAAGCCTCAAGCGCTACATCGCGGAGCTGGAACTTGAATGCGAATCGCAACCGGGCGGACGCCGCGGCTGCATCACTTTCTTTGGTTGACATGCAAAACGCTCAAACTCTCCGCCTGCTGGATGCGCATGGCCAGCCGCTGACGCCGTCGGCATCTTCCGGCGGATACACTGCCGCGCGCGCCGGGCGCGAACTCGCCAGTTGGTCTCCGGCGCTGCGCTCGCCCGACGCGGACCTGCTGCCCGACCTGCCGATGCTGCAAGCGCGCACGCATGATCTTGCGCGCAACTATGCGCTGGTCGCCGGCGGCATGCAGGTGCAACTGGACAACATCATCGGCGGCGGGCTTAAACTCTGCGCAAAGCCGGACTACCTCGCGCTTGGCGTCACGCCGGACTGGGCCGAGGAATGGGCGCGCAATGTCGAAGCGCGTTTTCGCCTGTACGCCGATGACCTGCAATGCTACTGCGACGTCACACGGCGGCAGAATCTCTCCGGCCTGATCGGGCTGGCGTACCGGAGTTTTTTGACGACGGGGGAAATCCTTGCCGTTGCCGAATGGCTGCCGCGCCATCCGGCGCGCTACGCGACGGCGCTGCGCATTGTCGATCCCGCGCGGCTTACCAACCCGTATGGACTTTCCGATACAGACACCCTGCGCGGCGGCGTCGAACTTGACCGGCACGGCGCACCGTCCGCGTATCATATCCGCAGCGCGCTGCCGAGCGACGCCCGCTTTGGCGCCGATACCTGCACCTGGCGCCGGGTGCCGCGCGAAACCCCGTGGGGCCGGGCGCAAATCATTCACCTCTTCGAGCCGGAGCGTCCTGGGCAGACGCGCGGCAAGGCCGGCATCGTCGCCGGACTGGCGAAGGCGAAGATGCTGGAAAAATTCCAGGGCATCAGCCTCGAAGCGGCGATCGTCAACGCCATGTACACGGCGGTGATCGAAAGCGAGTTCAACTTTGGTCAAGCCGCCGACGCGATGGGAAAGGAAGATGCCAACAAATTCGCTCAAGACGTTCTTGGGGATATGGCGAATTTCCATGCGGAAGCTCCGGTCAAGCTCGACGGCGTCAAGATTCCGCACCTGTATCCGGGTGAGCGGCTTGTGTTCACTCCGGCCAATCACCCTGGCCCGAATTTTGGCGAGTTTGAAAAGTCGACGCTGCGCCATTTGGCAGCAGCGTTTGGCATCAGCTACGAGCAACTCGCACGGGACTACTCCGAAACCAACTATTCCGGCGCTCGCGCCGGGATGATCGAAGCCTGGAAATTCTTCAGCGCGCGCCGCAAGCAGATTGCCGGGCTTTTTGCCACGCAGATCTACACCTTGTGGCTGGAAGAAGCAATCGACCGTGGCGAAGTCGAACTCCCGCCCGGCGCGCCAGACTTCTACACGGCAAGCACCGCCTGGGCGCGCTGCGACTGGATTGGTCCCGGACGCGGGCACATCGACCCCCTGAAGGAAGGAAAGGCCACCCAACTGGAAATGCAGATGGGCACACTGACCCTGGAAGAAGCCTGCGCGGAACGCGGGCTGGACTGGGAAGAAACGCTGGTGCAAATCTCGCGCGAGCAGAAACGCATCCGGGAACTGGGCATCGGCCTCAACCTTGCTGCCAATTTTGGCGTCAGCGCCGAGTAGAACGGCTGATCGTTTTTTTGACGCATCGCAGACCCCGCCTTCGAGCGGGTTTTTTTTATTGGAGAACCCATGAATTTCCCGCACATTGCCGCCCGGCTGTTCGACACGCCGCTCCTGATTGATCCCGGAAAGCTGGCGACAATCGTTGCGGTTCTTGGTCCGCGCATCGATGCCTCGCGCGACTGGGGCTTGATCGACCCAGCGCACGCCAACAGGATTGAGCGCTCCGATAGCGGTTACAGGGTCGCTGACGGTGTTGCCATCATCCCCGTCGAAGGATCGCTGGTACATCGCGGATCGACGCCGGATGCCATCTCTGGACTCACCGGCTACAACCGCCTGTCGGAGTGGTTCCGCGCGGCGCTCGACGACCAGTCGGTACATTCGATCCTGCTCGACATCGACAGTCCCGGCGGCGAGGTCGCCGGAGCCTTCGATTTTTCCGACGAAATTTTTGCCGCACGCGGACAAAAGCCCATCGTTGCCATCGCTGCCGATCTTGCAGCCTCCGCTGGCTACGCCATCGCCAGTGCGGCGGATGAAGTCGTGGTCACGCGCACCGGGCGCGTCGGGTCGGTCGGCGTTGCGCTGGTGCATGCCGATTACTCGCGCGCGGTCGAAAAACAGGGGGTCAACATCACCCTGATTCACGCCGGCGCGCACAAGGTCGACGGCAATTCTTATGCGCCGCTGCCGGACGAGGTGCGGCAGCGGGTGCAGACCGAAGTCGACCGCATTCATCAGATTTTTATTGCCACCGTCGCCCGCAATCGCGGGATAGACGAAGCCGCCGTGCGCGCCACTGAGGCGCTCACCTACATGGGTGAAGCGGCCATTGAAATCGGATTCGCCGACCGTATTGCGACCCGCGAATCCGCATTTGCCGCGCTGGTTCAAAAACACAAGGCGCAGTTTTTTTCCCACCGAATGGAGAGCTTATCCATGAAAGACGATCTGAAACAACCGACCGCAACTTCCGACCAACCCCAGCCGGACACCGCCGCGATCGCCGCCGCCTCGGAAGCGCGCACGGCGGAACGCCAGCGCATCCGCGACATCCTGCAATCCGAAGCCTCGGCGTGCCGCCAGCAGATGGCGGCGCACCTGGCCTTTGAAACCGACATGGCTGCCGATGCCGCCGTCTCCCTGCTGGCCACTGCGCCGCAGACCGCCCTGCCGCCCAATCCGGTCGGCCCGCTGGCGGCGGCCATGAGCCGGCTCGAAGCCCCGAATGTCGGCAACGATGCCCCTGAAAAGGGAGCGCCGAGCAAGGCTTCCGCGATTCTTTCCGATTTCCACAAGGCCACTGGCCGCCCGTAGGTTTTTTCAACCCAGGAGAAACACATGCTTGCCCAATCCGAAAGCATCACCCAAACCCCGGTGCAATACCTTGGCGGAGACACCCCGGCGCTCGCGACCGAAAACGGCACGCTTGCTGCCGGAGAAAACCTGCCGGCGCGCGCCGTCCTTGGCCGAATTGCCGCCAGCGGGAAATTCGTCCTCTGCAATCCTGAGGCCAAAGACGGATCGGAGCTCGCCGTTGGCGTTCTGGTACACGCCGCCAACGCCGTTGCCGACACGCCGATCCAGATCTACAAGGGAGGCAACTTCCTGGCCGACGGCCTCACCTGGCATTCCAGCCTCAACACCATCGACAAACGCCGCGCCGCCTTCGACGGCACCGGCATCGTCATCAAGTAAAGGACACCAACATGGATCGCAACTACGATACCGACACCCTCGTCGAAGTCATCGGCGGCCTTGAGCCGTTCGAAACCTTTCTGCTCTCACTGTTTTTCCCAGGCGTCATCACCTTTGAAACCAGCAGCATCAGTTTCGACAAAGTATCCGAAGACATGCGCCTGGCGCCCTTCGTTTCCCCGCTCGTCGCCGGAAAAGTCATGAAACAGTTGGGCTCCGAAATGCGCACCTTCAAGCCGGCCTACCTGAAGCCCAAGGACGTTGTCGACCCCGAGCGCGTCTTTGTGCGTCGCCCTGGCGAGCAGATTGGCGGAACGCTGTCTCCGGAACAGCGCCGGAACGCCATCATTGCCGACATCCTGGCGGACCACCGCAAGCGCATCCTGCGCCGGATGGAACACATGGCGGCGCAAATCCTCTTGACTGGAAAGGTCGTTGTCGAAGGGGAAGACTACCCGACCCAGGAAGTCGATTTCTACCGTTCTCCCGGCAATACCCTCGCCCTGACGGGCGCAACGCGCTGGAGCGAGAGCACCGCAAAACCGCTCGACGACGTCGAAAGCTGGGCCGCGCAGGCCGAAGCGCCGATCACCACGCTGATCATGGATCGGCACGCCTACCGCAATTTTGTCCGCTTCGAGGAAGTGCAGAAATTGCTCGATGGACGCCGCAACAGCCGCAGCGAACTCGAAACCGGCCCCGACACCGGACGGCTCTACAGCTACAAGGGCACGCTCGGCAGCGATCTCGAAGTGTGGGTCTACAGCGGCTACTACCGGGACGAAGCGAAACAGAAGATCCCGTTCCTGCCGCCCAACACCGTGATTGCCGGAAGCGCCGCCGTAGACGGCGTGCGCGCGTATGGCGCCATCATCGACAGTTCTGCCGGATACCGGGCCATGGAAATGTTCCCGAAAAACTGGATCAACCAGGATCCTGCGGTCGAATACGTCATGACGCAATCGGCGCCCTTGCCGATCCCGCGCCATCCGGACGCCGCCCTTGCCATTACCGTCGCCTGAAGGGGGAAAGCCATGAAACTAACAGCGCTGATCACCCTGGTGAATAGCAATCGCGTCACGATTCCGCCCGGGGCCGAGATCGACGTCACCAAGAAAGAGGCCGATTTTCTGATGGAACGCGGCTTTGCCGCGATCCCGAAAGGCCCATCGACGCCCGCCAGTAGAGAAGAAAAACCCCCGCCCGGAGGAGACACGCCCCCAGGAGGGGATGGAGGCGCCTGATGCTTCCGTTTCGCAGCCTCACGGATCGCATGGACGAAGCCATTTTTGTCCATTGCGCCGACGATGCCGTGCTTGACGGGCGCCCGGTACGTGGATTGTTCGCCGCGCCGTGGCTGGCGCCGAAAATCGGGACGCTCGGCACCGGCATCGTCGAACCTCAACTGACCGTGCGCGATGCCGATGCCGCTGGCGTGCGCCGGGGAACAGTCGTCGAAATCTCCGGCGCCCGCTACGACATCGTCTCCATCGAACCGGACGGCGCCGGCGTCACCGTCCTGGTATTGAGGCCGCAATGAGTGAAACGATCCATATCGAGATCGACGCCGGAAAGGTATTTTCTGAGCTGGACGGATTGTCGAAATCCGCGATGCAGAATGCCTGGCGCCGCACCCTGCGCAAAACCAGCGTATGGATCAAGAGTCAGGTGGCCAAGGCCGTCAGCAAGGAATCGCGAATTCCGCAAAAGCTCTTGCGGGCGCGCCTGCATTTCTTCCTGCGCTCCTACGACACCGGGAAAATCTGGCTGGGTTTGAACCCCATCGAAGCCGACCGCCTGGGCACGCCGAGGCAAACCCGCAGCGGCGTCACCGTCGGGCGGCGCAGTTTTTCGGGCGCCTGGGTGAATCGCTCGCCCACCAAGAGTCTCGCCGGCAAGGTGTACCAACGTGTCGGCAGGGAACGGCGGCCGTACCGGCGCGTCAAAATGGACTGGGAAAAACAGGGCGAGGCGGCATTCCACGCTGCTGCCGAAAAAGTGGAAGAACGCCTGCTGGAGATTTTGCGGCAGGAAATCAATTACGAAATTCAGAAAGCCATCGGACGTGCTTGATAGCCTTGGACAACTGCATGCCGCCATCGTCAATGGCCTGCGCCAAAAAATCCCGGAAACCATTACGGTAGGCGCGTACCCGGAAATCGAGCGCAGCCTGAAGCTGCCTGCCGTGTTGGTTGAACTTTCCGAAATCGACCCCGGGGAAGATCCGGGCACGGGCGAAACGGCGCTGATCGCGCACTTTCAGGCCCGCGCCATTTTCGACCCGGCACAGAAAAATGCCGAGCTTCTGGTTCGGGAACTCGCGGCGCAAATCGCGGTCGCGATCACGCACGAAACCTGGGGCGTTCCGGTCAGTGTTGCGCAGATGCTCCAGATCGGCGAAGACGCCTTCAAACCCGAACTGGACGGCTATCTCTCGTGGATGGTCGAATGGACGCATCAATTCAACATCGGCCCGCAGAATTGGCCCTGGCCCGATTCCACCGGGCTTTGCATCCTGCTCGGCATCTACCCGGAAACCGGCGCCGGGAAAGAAGACAAATACTGGCAACTGGGCGACGCTGTGCCGGAAAACTGGGGCGAATCATGAGGATCTCCGACCCCTATGCCGAGGCCGAGCACGATCGCCGCCTGGCAGGAAGCTTGCGCGCGGGAACCATCTGCGACATCGACCACCGATCCGCCCGTGCGCGCGTGCGCATCGGAGAATGGATCAGCGACTGGATTCCCTGGAGCTCCGGGTTTGCCGGCGAAATGCGCCGCTGGCGCCCGCCGTCGATCGGCGAGCAAGTCGTCCTGGCCAGCCCGAGCGGATTGCCCGAAGGCGGCTTTATTTTGCCTGGGTATTACACGACCGAGCACCCGGCCCCGGACGAACGCAAAACCGCGACGGTCGATCTCTGGCCGGACGGCGCGCGTGTCGAATACGACTGGGCGACGAAAAAATATCTGATCGACATTCCTGAAACGGGAAAGATCGTCCTGAAGATCGGAAGAACCACGCTGGAACTGCGCGACGACGGCGTATTGCTCAAGACGCCGAAATTTGAAGGCGAGGAATGGACGCCATGACGCACGGCATCGCGGTTCGGTCCCTGGACAATGCCGGCGGCGGCGACCAGTTGGCCGGCGGCCAGGATTTTTTCTTCGTCGAAAATGAGCCGGTCGTTGTGATTCATGATCCGCTGGTGCCTCACGGCGTCGGCCTGCACGGCGCGCCGAAGATGGCCGAAGGATCCGAATGGTTTCTTCTCAACGGACAACCCGCCTGCCGCGAAGGACACCTGGCCAATTGCGGACACCCGACCACAGGCCGGGGCTGGTTTTTCATTTCCTGAACAACTTGGAGGATTCATGTCTAAAAAAACACAGATTGTTGCTGCGGCAGACATTCCGGAAGCGTCCAGGAAAAGGGAGCGCTTCCTGGACAGGAAATTCAAAAGCCGCGTCCTGCTGCTCAATGGAGCGCAATTTCTTGTCGAGCGCGGACAGATCGTCACGGACGATCCGGCCCTGATCGCCTGGCTTCTTGCTCGCCCCAACGACTTTGAGCGCATCGGCGCGGAGTAAATCATGGCCCTGACCGGAATGAGCCGTGCGAACGGAAAATCGCTGACCGGCCAGGCACATCTCGAACAGTCGATCATCGACATCATCACCACCCCGCTGGGCAGCCGCCGCATGAGGCCGGAATACGGATCGCAGTTCCCGCGCATGGTGGATCTTCCGGTCACCAAGGGATGGGTTTCCGCCGTTCAGGCAGAAATCGCCCGAGCGGTCGGGCGCTGGGAGCCGCGCATTTCGATCTCGCGCGTCGAAGTCACTTCCGTGCTCGATGGAAAAATCGGATTGCGCCTCACCGGCGATGATCGCGGCGAGGCATTGTTACTGGAACTGCGCTTATGAGCCTCATCGACCTCCAGCAACTTCCGCCCCCGGATGTCGTGGAATCGCTCGACTTCGAGGCAGTCTATCAACAGCACCTGGCCCTGTTTCGCCAGTGGGTTCCGGATTTTGACGCCGTGCTCGAATCGGAACCGGTGGTCAAGATCCTCGAAGTCTCCGCCTACCGGGAAATACAACTGCGCGCCCGAATCAATGACGCCGCGCGCGCCAACCTGCTCGCCTTTGCCGGCGGCGCCGACCTCGAACAACTTGCTGCCTTTTACGGAATTAGCAAGATGCCCGACGAATCCGACGAGCGGCTCCGTTTGCGCACACAACTGCGGATTGCCGCGCTCGCCGGCAACGGAACGCGCGAACTTTATCGCCTCGCCGCGCTTTCGGTTTCGCAGGACATTGTCGATGCTGCCGTGCTTTGCCCTCGCCCCGGCGCCATTGTCGTTGCCGTATGGATTGCCCCAGGCGCCGACGCCGGACTCCTTCTGTACACCGTGCGCGCGGCGTTGATGTCCGACGAAACCCTGATGCTCGGCGTCGATGTATCGGTTTGCCTGGCCAGGGAACGCCGCATCGATGTTGCTGCCCGCCTTTGGCGCGAACCGAATGCGCCGACCGACCTGGTCTTCTCCCTCGCCCTGGAATTTCCGGCGTGGCTTGAAAGCTACGCGCAACTCGGGCGCGACGTGCCGCGCTCCTGGCTGCTGTCTCGTTTGCATGTACCCGGCATCGCGCGCGTCGAACTCGAAGCGCCGGCCACGAACATCGAGCTTGCCGACGATGAATTTGCCGCCCCGGGCGAAATTACTCTCTCCGACGCGGGGGTTTCATGGTAAATGCCCTGGTCGCGCGGCTGCTGCCGCAAAACAGCACGCCCATGGAACGCGCGCTGGCGGTCAGCGTTCAGCCGCCGTGGCTCGATGCCATGGCTGGATTTCCGTCCGGCGTCAAATTCTCGCGTCCTGCCGGTTTTGCGCCCTGGGTGGCTTCGGAATGGTGGCTCGCGGATTTTGCGCAATATTTCGACGATGCAGAATCGCTGATCGAGGCCGGCCTTCCCTGGCTCAAGAAGCGCGGCACCGCCGCCGCCGTGAAGGAAGCCCTGAGATGGATCGGCCTGAAAAATGCCTCACTCGAATGTGCCGGCGCGGTGTTGCAGATCGATCCGGGCGCCATCGTCTCGATGGAAGAAGTCGCCGCGATCCGCCAACTCGTTGCCGCGAGCATTCCGGCCCATGTCTATTTCCGCCGGATGACCCACGGCTACGACATTCGCCCGCTGGGGTTTGACCGACGAGCGAAGCTCGACGCGGCGCTCTGGGACGACGACTCCGGCGTCTGGATCGACGGAATCAAACTCTCCTTTGGAGATCGGCATCTCTCGATTGCCGAAGCGCCTCGCCCCCGCAGCGTCTTGTCCCGCGCCTGCCGAACACGGGCGCTTTCGCATCGCAACGCAGAGGGGCAATGGGATGGCTGGACATTCGATTCCAGATTCACCGAACGCAACGCGCTCAATGCCTTCGCAGTCTCCACGAATCGCAACCTCGACCGCGACTGGACGCCTGCGACGCGCTACCGTCCGGCAGGCCGAGTCGATGGACGCCGCTCTGGGGGCAACACCTTTTTGATTCGAACACAAACCCCCGCCCCCCTTTGAAAAGGGGGGGCTTGATTTGACTTTCAGGAGAAAGCTTTTATGGCAATCAAAACCCGCATAGGCCGCGCGGCAGACGCCGAGGCGATCCGGGGCTGCACCTGGTTTTTCGCGTGGGGCCGGGGAGACCCGGCGTGGGACGCGCTTGCCCCGGAACCGCGCCGCGAGGATTTTTCGACTTTCGAGGAATGGCGCAGCGCCTGCCGCGCATGGCGCGACACCTGCGCCATTGCCGCCGAGAGGCCGGACGCGACCGGGCTGATCGACGAAATCGGGCGCCGCCTGATTTCCCCTCCTGAATTCGTCACGCCAGACGAAGCCGGGGACATTCTCATCGGGGACATGGCCTTTTCGCGCTCGGCGCAAAAGACAAATTATCTGTTGGCCCGCTGCACCTTTTCCCCGGGCGAAGGCGTCGGCGAGAAGATCCGCGAGGTCGGGATCTTTGTAAACGGCCTCGTCGATCCCGGCTGCCCGCCGGGCCAGCGCTATTTCCTGCCACACGAAATCGTCGCCCCCGGCGATTTGTATCTTCTCGAAAACGGAAACAGTTTTGACCGCCACCCCTCGAAGCAGGAAGCCTTCGAGTGGGTCATCACCCTGTGAGACCAAAAAGCATGGACACATTGACTGCCGACTATTACAACCGCCACGACCCGGCCAAGGGCTACGACGAAATCCTTTTTCGATGCAACCGTTTTGCCCAAAGCGCCGAAATCAACGAGATGCAGACCGAGCTGATCGGGCGCATTTCCGGCGTTGCCAACGTGATGTTCAAGGATGGCGACATCATTCGCGACGCCAATGTCGTCGTCAATCCGAATAGCGGCGAAACGCTCTGCGAATCCGGCGCAATCTACCTCAAGGGGAAGGTGCGCGGCGTGCCGGAAGCCAGATTCACGATTTCGACGATCGGGCTGGTCAGCATCGGGATTTATCTCGTCACCAAGGTCATCACCGAAATCGAGGATCCCGATCTTTACGGCCCCGCCCCGAACACCCCGGCCTACGGAGAGCCAGGCGCCGCGCGGCTGCAAATCCTGCCGCGTTGGGGTTTTGCGGGGGATGGGCAGGAAGGCGAGTTTTTCCCGGTCTATGCCGTCGAGGATGGGATCGTGCGGCAAAAGGAGCCCCCTCCAAACCTCGATTCGGTCACGCAAATGCTCGCGCGCTACGACCGCGAATCGGCAGGCGGCACCTACGTCGTCAATGGCCTGACGGCTTCGCGCCTGGAAGACTTGAACGATGGACGCCAGGTCTATCTCGTCGCCGAAGGCCGCGCGCGGGTCAATGGCTACGGCGTCACACTCTCCACCTCGCGCCGGCTGGTCCATGACGCACAGCCCGATCTGCGCGTGATCGACTCCGAGCCGCACACCAGCGCCGGATTGGCCTTGCAACGGATCGATCTCGACCGCACCCCGGCGCGCGCGATCGACCAGGTGCGCATCACCGCCGAGAAGACTGTCACCCTGATGCACGGGGCCTATACCGGGGCCTCCGACCCCTTGCCCGACACTTCGGTGCTCGAAATCGTCTCCATCGTCCAGGGCGCGACGATCTACGCCGCCGGCGCCGACTACAAGCTGTCCGCAGGGCAAGTCGATTGGTCGCTGCCCGGCATCGAGCCTGCGCCGGGCAGCACCTACCAGGTGAAGTACCAATACATCTCGACCGCCATCCCAACGGAGGCCGACGCCGACGGATTCAGCCTCTCCGGCGCGGTGCCCGGCTCGCTGATTCTCGTCTCCTACCGCCAAATGCTGCCGCGCATCGACCGGCTTTGTCTCGACCAGGAAGGCGCGCTGACGTGGATTCCCGGCGTCGCCGCCGACTGGTCGCCGCGCCCGCCGCCGGTGCCGGCCAGCCTCCTGTCGCTCGCGCTGGTCTCGCACACCTGGCGGCCTGCCGACGCGGCCCGCTGCGTCACCAACGACGCCGTGCGCGTCGTGCCCATGCCGGAGCTGGTCTCGATTCTCGACCGGCTCGATTGGCACACCGGGCTGATCGCGCGGCAGGCGCTTGAATTCGACTCGGCCACGCGCGAGGCTGGCGTCAAAAAGGGGATGTTTGTCGATCCGCTCCTGTCCGACGAAATGCGCGACCAGGGCGAGCCGCAGACCGGCGCGGTCATTGCCGGCACGCTGCAACTGCCGGTTTCGGCCACGGTTTCCTATCTTTCCGGCGACATCGACGCGCCGGCCTATCTGCCGGCCAGCTTCGTTCCGGTGCTCGAACAGAGCGCGCGCACCGGTTCCATGCCGATCAATCCCTACGATTCCTTTGCGCCGATCCCTGCTCGGATCACGCTTAGCCCCGCGCTCGATCACTGGACGGACATCCAGACTTCGTGGGCCTCTCCGGTAACCGAGCGCGTTTCCGGCGGCGTAGGCGGCACGTCGGATCGTCTTCTTTCTTCTTCCAGCGCTTCCGCCGAGTTCCTGCGCGTGCGAACGATTTCGTTTCAGGCCGAAGGCTTCGGGGCAGGAGAAGTCCTGGGCGCCCTCTATTTCGACGGAATCGGGATTCCCTTTTCCGGCTCGCCTGCGGATGCTGCCGGCAGGCTTTCCGGAGACTTCGAGATTCCTCCCGGCGTGCCGGCGGGAACCAAGGAAGTCCTCTTCTACGGCAAGGGCGGATCCTTCGGGCGGGGGATGTTTTCCGGATCCGGCGCCCTGGTCTCCGAGCTTCGGCAAAGCGTGACCACCGTCGTCGAGACCCCTGCCTATTCCCAGTCCTCGAATTTCTTTTCCCAGCAACCCTGGGTGATGTGGACAGACATCGTCTGGGGCCCGCCCAATTCCGACGGCACGGCCACGATTCTTTCAAAAAACGACGTGCTGTGCGGCAACACGACCGACCCCCTGGCGCAGACCTTCATCATGACGGATAACGTCCAGGCCGGCGCCGTCGATCTGTGGTTTGCAAAAACCGGCGCCTCGGTGATCCTGGTACAACTGCGCGATACCGTCAACGGCTTTCCCGGCCAGCAAGTGCTGGCCGAAGCGCGGGTTTCGCCTTCCTCGATTGCGTTGGGCGGCCCGACCCGGATCGTTTTTCCCGAGCCGGTGGCCCTGGCTTCCAGCACCGAATACGCGCTCGTCGTCCTCTGCAACGATGCCGAGGCCGCGCTGTCGATTGCCGAACTCGGCAAATTCGATGCCGCTGCCCAGGTGTGGATCACGATCCAGCCCTATCAGGTCGGCGTGTTGTTTTCTTCCTCCAACGCCCGCACCTGGACGGCGCATCAGGATCGGGACATGAGTTTCCGGCTGCTGGCGGCTTCCTACTCCGCCACGGTGCGCGACATCCCGCTCGGCAGCGTCGAAGTCGAGGACGCCACCGACCTCATGCTGCTCGCGCAGGCGCAGACCCCCACCGCAGAGACGCGAGTCGCCTGGCTGCTCAGCCTGCCCGAGGGCGAATCGATCACCGTCGCCGCCGGTCAAACCGTCCGCCTGCCCGCGCCGGTCTCAGGCAGCGTCGGCATCGTCGCGCGCCTGATCGGCTCGACCGCCGCCAGCCCGATCCTGTACCCCGGAACCCAACTGGTCGCCGGCACGATCGGCGCGCAGGGCGACTATGTGTCGCGCGCCTTCCCCGGCGGGCCCAATACCCGCCTGAAAGCCATTCTGGAGGGCTATCTCCCCGGCGGCGCCTCGCTGGCGCTGTCGTACCGCGCCCCCGGCGGCGCGTGGGTCTCGCTCCCCTACCGGTCTTCCACGCCGCAAGGCGATGGCTGGCAGGAATTGATCTACGAGGTCGCCCATATCGACGCGGATCAAATACAGGCGCGGATCGATCTCTCCGGCGGCAGCGCCGCGCGCCCGCTGATCCGGAATCCGCGCTTCATCGCGCTGGAGGGGGATGCCTGATGCCGATCGACGAGCGCACACAACGGCGCGATTACCCGCTGCCGAGCCCGCACAACGATTTGCAGGAAGACTGGCCGCGCCTCATCGCGGCCTTCCGGGAGATCGACGCCGACATCGCACAGATTCTGGAGGCGCTCGAATCCGGCGGCCCGTGGTTCGATGCAGTGCAGGACTTGATTGCCACCATCGGCGAAAACGAAGATCTGATCGAGACGATCCTGCGCGACAAGCTATCCGTCGCCGACTTCAACCGCCGCGCCGGCCAGCCTTCGGAGGCCGTCTATACCTACGATGCCGCCGGCAACCTGATCGAAACATTGGAGATCGTCGCCGGCCTGCCGCGCCTGACCACCTACACCTACGACCCGGCGGGCAATCTTGAGTGCGCGCAAACGGAATACGACGGGCAGGCGCGCACTGAAACATTTTTTTATGACGACGCAGGCAACCTCGCCGGCGTCACGGCAACGGAGACTTGAACATGCTCGATCCAGCAGTGGTTTTGGCGCGCGTGGGGCGACTGCGCGCATGGCTTGGAGGAAAAATCGACACGGAAAGCGCGGCGCAGGAAGCTGCGCGCGCCTTGATGCAGCAGGAGATCGAGGCGCGCATCGACGCAAGGACAGAGCGAATTCAGGCGGGAATCGTGGCGCAGAGAAGGAAGGATGCGCCAGAGCTTGAGTTTGAGGATGTTTTTGGCTCCGGGAATTTCATGATTTTCAGGGAAAGCTGCTTTATTCAGGCCCCGGCATCCACTATGCGTGCGCAGGTATTTGGGGGCGGCGGGAGTTCCAATCGCTATCAATCCGGGAGTATTTATGGCGGCTACGATGGAGGAACGAGCAGTTTCGGTTCTTATGTTTCCGCAAGGGGCGGAGGCGGCTGCGAGGGGAGTTACGGCGGCTCTTATCAAGGCACTCCCGGGTTCGGAATCAACGGAGACTTCAACGCCAGCGGGTCAATCGCAGAAGGCATCAAGGGAGGAATCCGGGCTTCATTCCGTGGGAATGCCATCGGGACGTCCTTGCCTGGAGTTGTCCTCCTGCCAGGGGATTATGGCTCTCCCCTCAAAGAGATCAGGAATGCAGAAGAGTTTTACGGCTGCGGCGCGAATTGTTATTCCTTTGAAGGCGTCAACGCGAAAGGCGGAGCGGGCGGCGGATATGCCTGGAAAATCATCACGGGGTTGACGGTGGGCAGTTTGATCAGCGTTGTCATCGGGGCAGGCGGGGAAGTCGGCAGCGCAGATAAAGGCATGCCCGGACTCGTCATCGTGGAGTGGTAATCATGGCAAGAATCGAAATCCTGAACGCCGCCGGGGCGGTGGAAAACATCATCGTCGCCGACGAGTCCTTTGCCGAAAAGGCTTTTCCGGGCCGATGGCGGATTGCCGAAGCCTCCCTCACGCTTGAAGAGGCCCGCGATGCGCGGAGGGCCCGGATCAAATCCGAAGCCTCGGAGCGCCTCAAAGCGCTTGACTGGCGGCTGGAACGCGCGCGAGAGCGGGATACGCTCGATCTGCCGGGCGAGACGCTGGCAGAAGTGCTGGCCGCGCGCGAGGCGGTGCGCCGGGCTTCCTCGCGGGCGGAAGGCGAAGTGTTGGCGCTCTCGGAGATCGCCGACATCGCCGCCTTCCAGTGGGAAGTCGCCGAGACCGACCGGATCGCGGCCCGCCAGCTCTCGCGCTTCAAGTTCTTGCAGAGATTCACCCCGGAAGAACAAGCTACCCTGTTGGCGGCTGCCCAGCAGAATCCGGCGCTCAACGCCTATCTCTTCAATTTGCAAGCAGCGACCGCCGTCAATCTTGACGAACCGGCCACTTCCGCCGGCGTGCATCTGCTCGAATTCGCGGGCTTGATCCCGCCGGGCCGCGCTGCCGAAATCCTGGGGGATTGAAATGCCCCGCTGGAAATTGGCCTTGCTCTGGGCGCTTTGCCAGCTTGCCGCCGTGCTCACGGCCCTGCGCATGCTCTGGGCCGTCCTCTGCAACCCGGATCGCGCCTGGACGATCGGGCTGGCCTATGACCGGCTGGCCAATGCCGCTGCCAATGATAACGAAGTGCAAACGATTTCCAGCCGCGCGGCCAAAGCCCAACAGGACGGCAAGCGCTGGGGCTGCCTGCTTTGCAAGGTGTTGGATTGGATCGACTCCGGACATTGCGAAAAGTCGATCGAATAGTCGTCGAAGTGTTCACCCACCCGCCCCGCTCTGTCGGGGTTTTTTATTTTGGAGGCTTTTATGTCCCTGACTGATTTTTTCCATGGCGTGACCGTGACCGATGTCGACATCGGGCCGCGCGTGATTTCGGTTCCCTCGTCTTCGATCATCGGCTTGGTCGATACTTTTGACCCGGAGAATGCTCCGGCAAAGCCCAATTATCCGACCCTGGTTACTTCGGAGCGCGAGGCGGCCAAGCAGTTCGGTACGGCCAGCAGGATTACGCAGGCGGTCAAAGGTATGACCACGCAGGCAGGCGCCGTCATTGTGGCCGTCGGAATACCTGAAACCAGCGACCCTGCCGAACTGACTTCAGCGGTCATCGGCGGCGTGACTGTCAGTGGAGCGCGTACCGGAATGCAGGCGCTGCTCGACGGGAAATCCATCCACAATGCGCAGCCGCGCCTGATTGTCTGCCCAGGGCATTCCCGTACCCAGGCGGTGGCCACCCAGATGGATAGCCTGGCGGCAAAGTTGCGCGCGATTGCGCTGGTCGATGGGCCTGATGGCGACGACGAGGCCGCCATCGCCTATTTCAAGGATTTTGGCTCGAAGCGCATCTATGGCATCGACCCTTCGGTCAAGGTTTGGGACACGACAAGCAATGAAGAAACCCTTGTTCCGGCTTCGGCTTACGCGGCGGGCCTTTTCGCGCAGACCGACCAGAAATATGGCTTTTGGGCCTCGCCCTCGAACAAGGAATTGACCGGCGTCATCGGCACCGGGCGTCCGGTCGAATTTCTCGACGGCGATCCGAGCTGCCGCGCCAACCTGCTCAATGCCGCAAACATCAGCACGATCATTCGCGATGGAGGCTACCGGCTCTGGGGAAACCGCACCTGTTCCGCCGATCCGAAATGGGCTTTCGTGACCCGCGTGCGCACGCTGGACATCGTCATGGACGCGATCCTGTACGGGCACAAATGGGCCGTCGACCGCTCGATCACGAAAACCTACGTCAAGGATGTGACCGAAGGGCTCTCGGCCTTCATGCGCGATCTGAAACACCTGGGCGCGGTGGTCAATTTCGAGGTGTTTCCAGACCCGGAACTCAACAGCGCCAGCCAACTGGAACAGGGGCGCGTGTATTGGAACATCCGCTTCACCGACGTGCCGCCGGCGGAAAACCCCATCTTCCGCGTCGAAGTGACCAACGATTGGATCACCGAAGTGCTCGACTTCAATTGAGGAGAAAACCATGATCCCCCAAGTATTGACCAACATGAATCTGTTTATCGACGGCAAGGGATTCGCCGGCGACAACGTCTCGCTCACGCTGCCCAAGCTCAAGATCAAATCCGAAGACCACCGCGCCGGCGGAATGGATGCCCCGATCAAGGTGGATCTGGGGATGGAAGCGATGGAAGCCAGTTTCGCGCTCGCCGGCATGTCGCAGGACGCACTGAAATTCTTCGGGCTGGCCGACCAGGCCGCGTTTTCCGGCGCGTTCCGGGGCGCGTACAAGAACACCAAGGGCGAAACCGTCGCGGCGGTGGCCACCTTGCGCGGGCAGTTGCAGGAAGTCGATCACGGCGACTGGAAACCCGGCGACAAGGCCGAGACCAAAATGACCGCGGCGCTTGAGTATTACAAGCTGGAGATCTCCGACAAGGCGATCTATGAGATCGACGTTCCCAACATGGTGCGCATCATCGACGGCAAGGATCAACTCGCCGATGTCCGCAAGGCTCTCGGAATGTGAGGATGAAAATGGAGAAAAACCCGTTGCCCAAATGGATGACGCTGGGCGCCGACGGTGTTAGCGTCAAACTGAGCAAACCCGCGACGATTAACAGCATCGCCCGCGACACGATCACCCTGCGCGAGCCGCGAGTGTGCGATATTCGCGCGGCGCAGAAACTGGCGAAAAGCGACGACGACGAGCGCGAGCTCCTTTTGTTTGCCTCGCTGGCCGAGGTTTCTACTGCCGACCTGGAGAGCCTTCCGTACCGCGATTACCAGCGCGTACAGGAGGCTTATTTTCGTCTCATCCAGTGGGATGACGATCCGAAGCCCTGAGCTGCTGTGGAACTTGTGTCGGAAACTGGCGATCGAAATGCACTTTCAGCCCTCGGAAATCGAGGCGCTGAAAGTGTCGGAGGCGCTGTGGTGGGTGCTGGGAAAGTGAAGGGGGAAAACAGCGCTCAATTGTCAAAGCCACGCCATAATGGCTTTTCCCAGCCAGTAGACAAGAAGAGCGGTGATAAAAAACGACATTAAATAGGCTGCAAAAATCCCATTGCTCGTGAAGTTCCCGCTCGACCACATCAGCAAGCCTGCGACAGGCGAACAGATCACCCACAACCAAAACAAGACGACCAAGACTCCGGGTTCTTCTTCGGGGTCTCCTAAATCTTCGTCGAATTCTTCGTCGAATTCTTCGTCGAATTCTTCGTCGAATTCTTCGTCGGGTTCTTTTGACATAATGAAAGCTTTGAGATGGCAAACAATATCGGTCTTGGAATGATCATCGGCGGCGCGGTTGGCGCATCCCTGAACCGCGCCTTCTCCGATACTAGGTCAAAGATTTCCGAATTGCAACGCAAGGCCAACGAAACACGGGCATTGCGCAACACCATCCGCGAAACGCGGGAATTGCAGAAGGAATTTTCGCGCCTGAATCCGGCCAGCAAGGAATTTGCCGAGACTTTGAAGAAATTCGAGGCCAATCGCGCGATTTTGCGCGAGGCCCGGATCGATGTTGGAAATCTCGGCAAGGAATATACAAAACTGGGACGCACAGTACGCGGGCTGGATTTGCAAGCCGCCGGAAAGGAACGCATCGGCCAGGGGATCGCGCAGTTCAAGGAAGGGATCGGCGCGGCGACAAGATTGGGCGCTGCTGCTGCTGTGCCGACAAAGATCTCGGCAGATTACCAGGCGACGGTGCGCGACATCGCCATCAAGGGCGGCATTGCGCGCACCAATGATGAAGATTTTATGGCGAGCAGAATCCACGAGATCGCGAAAGAGACCGGGATAGGAGGCCGGGACCTTGCCACGGCAGTCAATAAACTGGTCTCCGGTGGGATCAAGGTTCCGGAGGCGCTCGATTTGGCTGCGTCGCTGGCCCGCTTTTCGGTCAGCCAGGGAACAGAATCAGGCGACACCGCAAAGCTGATCCTGGATTTGCGCCAATCCGGCATCACCGATCCGAAACAGATGGAAGCCATGCTCGGCAAGATTGCCGTGGCCGGAAATCTCGGAGCCTTTGGCTCAAGGGAAATGACGACTCATTTTTCCGGTTTGCTGCCGACAATGACCGCCTTTGGAATGTCCGGCGAAAAAGGCGCCATGTCGCTGGCGGCGCTGTTGCAGAGCCAGATGCGCGGCACGGGCGATGCTGAAGCGGCAGTGGCACAACTGGGAAGTCTCTTTACCGCCATTACCAGCGAGAGCACCCAAAAATCCTTTGCGGACCAGGGCGTCAATTTGCAAGGCTCGATGTCCGCCGCGCTGCTCAAAGGCTACGATCCGGTGATGGCCTTTCTGTCCATTACCGAGAAGGCGATGGCGCGGCAGGATCCGGCCAGGGCGAAGGAAATGGCGCAGTTGCAGGAGCGCATCGCCAGGGCGCAAAACCCTGAAGAAGCGCAGAAATTGATGGACGGCTATCTGGCGATCGTCGGGCTGTCCGAACTGGTCTCGAACCGACGCGCGAAACAGGCCGCGCTAACCGCGATCCAAAATCGAAACCTGACCGAAGAAAACCTGAAACTCATCCAATCCACAAACGGAATGGTGAAGATCGAAAAGGATCTGGCCGACCGCCGCGATGCATCGAAACAGATCTGGAGCGAAGTCGGGCAATCGTGGGAACGGGCGATGGCAAAATTTGGCGACGCGATTCGCCCGGCGACAGATTTGGTTGGAAATTTTGCAAAGGGCGCTGGCAATGCAATGTCCTCTATGTCAGAAAAAGCGCCGCTCGTGACCGCCAGCCTGGCTTCCGTCGCCGGCGTATTTGCGCTCTACAAGACTGGAAAAGGCCTATTCAACGTCGTCCGTGGTGGCATCGAAGTCGTCAGTGGGAAATGGCTCGCGCGCGGCGGGCTGGGGCGCGTGCTTGGCGGCGCTGCCGGAGGAAAGGGCGGCGGCATCGGCGGCGTGCTCGGCGAGGCGATCTCCGGCGTCCAGAAGGTCTTTGTCGTCAATATGCCGGGCGTAGGCTTCGGGCTGGGCGAGGCGCTCGAAGGCGGCGGAAGCGGCCAGCGCGGCGCGGGCCAGGGGAGGCTTGGCCGCATGGGCCGCACGCTGGGCGGAACCGTGCGCAGCGGCATGGTGCGCACAGCAGGACTCGTCGGCCTGGGCGGCAGCATGAAAACAGCGCTGGCGGCCAAAAATCTTGCGGGCATCGCCGGCGTCGGAGCAGGTTCCTTGAGCGCCGGGGCTGGCGTGTTGACGTCCTCTGCGGGCGCCGTCGCGGCTTCCGGCTATCTGGGCTATCAAGTCGGCAAGATCCTGAAACCGGTCGTCGACGAAGGATTGGCGCTGGCCACCGGAGAAAAGGATACAACCCTTGGCTTCAAGCTCTTCGACTGGTTTTCCGGCAAGGATGGCGAGGTGCGCAAGATGCTCGAAGGATCGGCGCCGGCCAAGGAAAAGCCGGCGCCCGTCCAGGTGGAGCGCAAGGAAAATTTTTCGCCCTCGCTCACGCTCAACGTCCAGGGCGAGGCCAGGAATCCCCAGGAACTGGCGCGCGAGGTGATGAAGGAATTGCGCAGGCTGTACCCCGAATTCACGCGGACGCTCGATCCGCTCTACGAATCGCACCATTTGTAAGCCATGAACATCACGACTCTTTCCAGCGACGCAGCAGCCCTTTGCGTCACGGTGGCCGCCCGGGCGCGGAGCATCGAAGCGCAACGGGAAAACGGCAAGGCTTGGGCCACGCTGTCTGCGCAGGTCGGTCGGGACATCGACCGCTCTGTCGATTCGATGGCGAAATTGCGCGATGCGCTCTCCAGCCAGGCCATTGATCTCTCAGAGCGCGCGCCGCTCTCGCGAAGCCTGGGCGCCATCGAAGCCGCCGTCCGCGAAATTTCCGGCCTGGCGCACGGATCGGTTTCGATCCCGCGCCTTGCGGAGTTCGGGAAGATTTTCGATGCCGCGCGCCGGCAATTCGAAGCTGTTGTTCCCGGCGCGGCGAAACTTCCGCAAATTCTCAACTCGCCCTTTAGCCTTCCGCGCTCGCTGCCCAACGCGCCCGGCGCCAACAGCGCCCATCCGCACCTCTTGATTCTCTCGGCCAGCAATGGCGCCACTTTTTATTTCGGCTTGTCGACAGCCGCCTTCGATAAGCTCCGGCGCAAGTCGGAATACCAGGTCGCCTGCCAGGAGCGCTTGACCCGCCGCCATGCCTGGCAAGCCGTGAGCAAGGGGGGAGACACGATCACCGTGTCCGGGGTGATTTTCCCGGGGTGGAAGGGAACGTCACAGCAAATCGAAGCGCTGCGCGCCATCGGGATCGAGATGGAACCCGTCACACTCACCACCGGCTACGGCGTGGTGCTTGGCCGGTGGTATCTCACCGAAATCGAGGAAGAACAAGAGGCGTTGCTCTCCGACGGGGCGCCGCGCAAACAAGCTTTTACGCTGGAATTCAGACGCTATGGCGAAGATTATCAGAACCTCTGAAGGCGACATCCTCGATTCCCTGTGTTATGCCATTTACGGGAACCTCTCCGGAACCGTCGAGGCGGTGCTCGACCAAAACCCCGGCCTGGCGCGCGTGGCGCAGCCTTACGACTCGGGCGTGCTGATCGCTTTCCCGGATCTTCCGCCGCCACAGCGAGACGACCTGCAATTGTGGAGCTGAAATGAAGCCCGTTTTCAAAATCAGGATGGGAGAAACCGATCTGACCGATTTGTTTCGCGACCGCTTGCTCTCGATCCGGATCACCGATAAACCCGGCATGGAACACGACGAATGCGAAATCACACTCGACGATCGCGACGATCGGCTCCGGCTGCCGCGCCGGGGCGCCCTCTTGTCGGTTTGCCTCGGTTATCAGAGCGCGGAGCTCGTCGAAATCGGCGCCTACAAGGTCTGCGAAGTCGAGGTCAAGGGCCCGCCATCGACGCTCGTCTTACGCTGCAAGGCGGCGGATTTGCGCGACGATTGCAAATCCACGCGAAGCGGCAGTTGGGAAAACAGCCGCCTGGAAAAAATCGTCGCCGACATTGCCGAGCGCAATGACTGGATCCCGAAATGCACCGTGGATGCCCTTGTTCCGCGCGCCGATCAGGTCGGCGAAAACGACCTGCATTTCATCACGCGGCTCTCGCGTCAATATGATGCGACCGCCACGCTGAAGGAAGGATTCCTGCTGGTATTGCGCCGGGGCGCTGGAGAACGGCGTTCCGGGACGCCGCTGGAAATCCTCGACATCCATCGATCCGATCTCGCGGATTATTCCCTGCGTTTCTCGGATCAACCGATTCATTCCGGGGTCAAAACCTCCTGGCACAACAACCAGACCGGCAATCTGGAAATCATCGAACTGAAAAACCCCGCTGCCCCCGAGGATGCCACGGCGGTGCATACCGACCGGCACACCTACCCGAACAAGGCGGCAGCCGCCGCAGCGGCAGAAAGCCGCCTGGCCGCGTTCAACCGGGCAACGGCGACTGGAAGATTCACCCTGGAATGGGGAAACGCCCGCCTGTGCTCGGAAATCAAGATCAACCTGTCCGGAATCAAATCTGAAGTTGATGGCCAATATCTGGTCGAGAGCGTCGAACATCGCTTCGACAAGAGCGGATGGACCACAAGTTTTGAAATCAATGCCGGCAACGAAGGCAAGGCCAACGCCGGCAGCGGCAAGAAAAAGCCCGGCGCAGGCGTCATCGTCGCGCTGCCGGATCGCTGAAGCTCCAGGGGTTCCCACAAGTTCAAGCAAGCCGCCTCCAGGGCGGCTTTTTCATTGAGGTTTAAAAATGCCCGGAAAAGACCCGCGAGAATGGACACTCGGCGCATGGCTGCTGGCTTTACTTCCGTCGGCCAGCGCCGGCATCGTGAATTGGCTCGGCCATTACGTTACTGGCGATAAGAGGCACTTCAGCTTCCTGTATTTCTGCATCGAAGTCTTCACCTCCGGATTCGTGGGGGTCACGATGTTCATGGCCTTTGCGGCGCACGATCAGCCCCCTGCGATGTGCGCCGCCGTCGCCGGGGTCTCCGGACACATGGGAACACGCCTCTTGCTGCTGCTCGAACTGGCGCTCGAAAACAAGATCAAGGCGTACTTTGCGAACCGGAAAGACGCCCACGATGGAGAAAATCACAATGATCACCCCTGAACTGCTGGTGGCCGCCGGCACCGGCGTGACCGCCGTCGATGCCCGGATCAGCGCCGAATTCCTTGGCGAAGCGGCAGTCATCGCGGCCATCAACACGCCGCGCCGGGTGGCCTGCTTCCTTGGGCAACTCGGGCACGAATGCCCGCGCTTCCGATCCACGCACGAAGACCTGCACTATTCGGCTGACCGGCTCCGCAACGTTTGGCCCAGGCATTTCCCGGATCAATACATCGCCGAAGCCTACGCCTTCTCCCCGGTCAAGATCGGCAACCGCGCCTACGCCAACCGGATGGGCAATGGCGACGAAGCCAGCGGCGACGGCTACCGCTTCCGGGGGCGCGGGTATCTGCAACTCACCGGACGCGAGAACTACGCCGCCGCGAGCGCCGCGCTCTTCGGCGACGCCCGGCTGCTCGATGCGCCTGATCTGGCCATTGAGCCCGAAACCGCCGCTAGGGTGGCGGCATGGTTCTGGACACGGTCCAACTGCAACGCGCTCGCCGATGCGCTGGCGTTGTCCGCCATTACCCGCGCCATCAACGGCGGAATGAACGGCTACGACGACCGGGCCGAACGAACGGCCCGCGTCCTGAAGCTGCTCGATCCACACGCCGCTGCCTGCGGCGTTTTTTTCACCTCATGAAGGGAGAAGCCCCATGCTGCAAAAAATACTCGCTCTTTTCGCGCTGTTTCGTGCCGGCAACGAGGTCGCCGATCCGGCCAAATGGAAAAGCCACCAAATCACGGCCAACCTGCTGGGAGGCGTCATCATCGCCGCCGCCAACGTCGCCGCCGTCTTCGGCCATGTCTTGCCGATTGACCAGGATGCCGCGAATGTCCTGGCGGCGGGTGTGCTGGCTGTGGTTAATGTGGTGCTTACTCTCATCACCAGCGCTCGCATCGGATTGCCGCCTGCGAGCAACACCGACCCTGCCGACCCCGGCGCAGACCTGGGGAGCAACCCAGCAAGCCTGGCGGGAGGATCAGCAAGCCCCGCGCCTGAGCCTCAAGCCGGAACCCCCGGCGCTTCCCCCCGTCCCCTCGACACGGCCCGCGCCACCGGCATCGACACCACGCGCCTGGGCTGAGGCGCTGCCGCTGCCGGATGGTCTGGTCGTTTGGATTATCTGCGAATTTTGATTCAGACCCCTTTCGTCAGAGCTTCGATTTTTCGATAGTACGGTTCGCAGCGGTCGCGCAGCGCCTTGAGCGCGCAGCACCGGAACATGGGTTCGTTCCGCGCGTCGAAGAAAAGCGGCGCGAACGATGATCCAAGGATGCGCAAGCCTTGCTCGATGATTTCCAGGCGCTCATTGAAATACGGGATCATCGTCAGCAGCCCGTAGAGATTGACCGCTTCGGCTTCGGTCAGCACCACGGCGGGCGGTAGCAGCACTGGACAGTTATCGGAGATGGCTGTCCGTACCGCTTCGGTGATCGCGCCAGAGAGACCCTTGCCGATCCGGGAAACTTTCCGGGGCGCGGCAAGCTGATCGAGAAAGACCCGCAGCACTTTCAGGTGAAAGGCCGGGGAAATCCACGCGGCGTAGGCGATGACCAGTTCCCGGCAGGCATAAGTACCGCCTCCCGCGCCGCGCTGGACTTGAAATGCAGGAATTCCTGCATTTGAAATTTCTTCAGCCAGCGCCTGCGTTTGAGCGTTGCTGAGAAACAAGGACGGTCGGTTTTTTGGTTCACCGCCGCTGGCGCGGTGCAGGTCATTGAGGGAATAGAGTCCGTCGGATTGACGGATGGCGGTTTTGTCGACCGTGATGAGGGCGAGCGCGTTCATGGTGAAGCTCCTTATGGCATTTGTTCAAGAATTGCCCCCTGTTCAGAGGGGCGTCCAGGTACTTGAACACCGCCATAAGTCGGCCCGATGCCTTAGCCCTTGCGGGCTGTTTTTCGGCAGTCGCGCTACCCGGACATTAAAACCATATCGCCGCCACTACGCAGCGTCTGGACGCAAAAAAACCGCAGCTTTCGGGCGCGGGTCTGCCGCTTATGGGGGTGTGTTCAGCACCTGAAACCGATTATGACAGAATTCTGAGCAAAGCGAAAGCCCCGGCTGTTAGCAGCAGCGCGGGGCTTTCTGTTTCGACCCTCTGCACAACCAGAAGGAAGACCTACATGGATTCTAGCAAGTTCCTGGAAATACTGGAGATGCCGATGAAAAACGCCAGCGAAAAATATCCGCTTGCCACGCTGATCATTCTTTGCGCCTCTGTCGTCTTGTTTATTTCGGTGTGGCGCTTGCCTGAAATCATTAGCGCGCTGGCGCTTTGGAGATAGGAATGCCTGCCATCAAAGTGATTGAAAACTGCAACAAGGCCCGGCGCTTGCTCTATACCGCGCTGGCCGTTGTCTCCCTCTGGGGGATTACCGCCCTGATCCACGCTATCCGCTGGTGGTAAGGATGCAGCGCGGATTTTAACCACCGCCCTCGGGCGGTTTTTTAATGTCGCGCCCATCGCGGGCGCGTGGATTGAAACAAGCAAACCCTGAAAGGAACGAAAAATGAAATTCATCGAAACTGCCAAAACCCTGCTGCTGATCCTCCCTTCGCTCATCGAGGCGATCCGTGCCGTCGAAAACCTGTTCCCGGAATCCGGCCAGGGCGCGGCAAAACTCGCCATGGTGCGCGCCATGATTTCCGCCGCCTGGGAACGCGCCACCGACATCACCGGCCTCTTCGAGTCGGCCTGGCCGTCCATCGAAAGCGCGATCAACGGGATCGTCTCCGTCTTCAACTCGTTCGGCTGGTTCAAGAAATGAGCGGCAGGGTAGTCCCCTTCGACCGGGCGCGCGCGCTGCAATTGAGGCGCTCGCGCTCCCTCGCCGCGTCTCTTATCAACGCTTTTGGCGTCTGCTGGATAATGTGCGCCGCCGCCTGGTGGAGATACCTGAGCGGCGGGAAGGGTTAAAACGAAATTCCCGGAAGGAATTTCGCTTACCGGCAACTTACCCGGAAAATCTTTCGTATTCCAATGGCAAGCATTTTTCTGGGGAAGAATCCGGGGAAGAATTCGGGGAAACAGGGGGGGATGAGGGGGAGCCTTGAAAAATATATTTCATAAAAATCAATAGCTTATATACAATTATTTTCCCCTGTTTACCCCCTCATATTGGTTCGAATCCAATCGCGCCTACCAGAATTTCCCTTTAAAATCATACAATCAAGAACAACAGATTTTTTCAGGCGGAAATTCTGGGGAAGAATTCCGGTTTTCCCGTTTCTTCCATCTTCTTCCTTTGCACTTTGCGGGTTCCGGTGGCAATATTTTCTAAATTTATTTAAATAATAGTTCGCTACTGTAAAAAGTTTCAGTCAAGAATTCTTTAAACAGATTTAGAAAATTTCGGCGCTTTTTTCCCTCCTGGCTTTTTTGGGGAGATCCTCAATCTGCGCCGGAAAAGGGCAGCAGCGGGGCGAGGCCGTAGAGTTCGGCGAGGGCGAAGAGTCCCGCTGGAGGGCGGCGGATCTGGAGGGTGTGGCCGGTTTCCCGTGCGGTGCGCAGGAGGGCCAGGAGGACGGTGAGGGCGGAGGAATCGGCTTCCCCGACGGCGGAAAGGTCGATGACGAAGGGCTTTTCAGCTTCTGCGGGGTTGTCTCGCAAGAGGGAGCGTCCGGCGGAAAGAAGGGCGCTTGCGTTGCCAAGGGTCATCGGCGCCGCGACCAATGCGCCGCCGGGAACAGGCTGGAGGCGGCGGGGTTGCTGGCCAACGTGATCCGGCGCCGTGGCCTGCGCGCCATTCTTGGAGGAAGTGTCGGTCATGGCTGCAAGGCAGGATTTTTCAACGCAAGTGCTTTGCGCTAACAGGATTTATTTCTGCCGCCCTGCCGCAATCTGTTTGTTCTTCGCCGCCAGGGATTGAATCAGGCCGTCGATGCCTGCATTGCGCACTTCCTGCGCGAAGGTGTCGCGGTAGTTGGTGACGAGGCTGATTCCACCAACGATGACGTCATAGACCTTCCAGGAATTTCCCTGCTTTTCGAGGCGGTAGTCGAGTTGCACCGGGGCGCCGCCGGGCTGGCGTATTTCGGTGCGGACAAGCGCGTCGGTCTGGTTGGCGGCCATCCTGAAGGGCTTGTAGTTGATCGTCTGGTGCTTGTAGGTGGAGAGGGCGTTCGAGTAGGTGTTGACCAGCAGGGCCTGGAATTCGGAGGAGAGTTTTTTCTGCTGCTCCGGACTCGCTTTCGCCCAGTCGCGCCCGAGCGCCAGCGCGGTCATGTGCATGAAGTCGAAATGCGGCAGGACTTTCTGCTCGATCAACGCATTCGTTTTCTGGGCGTTGCCGGATTGGATGTCCTTGTCGCTGCGGACGATGCTCAGGACTTCTTCCGTGACGTTCTTGACCAGTTCGTCGGGCCCCTGTTGCGCGAAGGCGGGGGCGCAGAGCATGAGAAGGGAGAGAAGGAAGGCGGAAACAATTCGGGCTTTCATGAGTCCATCCCATCAGGAAAAGGTGAAGGTTTCAGGGGGTAGGGGAGAAGACAGGCAGGGGACGGTCGGCAGCGCCGTCTGCGCCCTGGCCGCTGATGCTGCTGCGGCGCATTTGCAGGTAGGAATCCCGGATGTAGCTGTAACGGTCGAGCGAGGCTTGTTCGACGATGGCATCGACCGGCAGGAGACGGGCGCGGGTGTCGACGAGCCGGACTCCGAGGAGCGAATTGCGCACCGGGACATCGCGGTAATACCAGAGCGGGTCGGCAATGCCATCGACAATCAGGCCGGCGGTGTCGCGCGCGGTGCGCGGGCCGAGGATTGGCCAGAAGACGTAGGCGCCTTCGTCGGCGCCCCAGACGCCCATGGTCTGGCCAAAGTCCTTCGAGTGTTTTTCGAGCCCGACTTCGCTGGCGATGTCGAAAGCGCCGCCGATGCCGACGGTGGTGTTGACGAAGAAGCGGCCAAGGTCGGAAAAGGCGTCCTCGACATGGCCTTGCATCAGGTTGTTGGCGGCAACCCACAATTCGCCCAGGTTGCCGAAGAAGTTTCCGGTGGCGGCCTTGACCGGCAGCGGCGTGGCTTCGTCATAAACGACTGCCGCCGGGCGGAGGACTGCGGCGTCAAGGACATCGTTGACGGCGAACATGGCCCGGTTGAAATCTTCCGCCGGGTCGTTCGGGTTCGGCGCGCTGGCGGTGGTCGTCGTGGCGCAGCCGGAAAGCGCAAGCAGCGAGGCTGCCGCGACAAATGCCGCCAGTTTTCGCAGATTTCCAATAAAGACCGGTTTCACGAGTGGATCCTTTGTTTGAACGATGCTTATGGCTTTGGCGCCGGAGGTTCCGCTGCCTTGTCGAACAGAAATTGGCTGATCAGTTTTTCCAGCACGACTGCCGAGTTCGTGCGTGTGACCAGTTGCGATCCGTCCAGATTCTGTTGGTCGTCGATTCCGGCATCGACGCCGATGTATTGTTCCCCCAATAAACCAGAGGTAAGAATCGACAGGGAACTGTCCCTGGGAAAGCGGTAGTGGGTATCGATTTCCATCGAGACGACTGCCTCGTAGGTTTTTGGATCGAATTCGATGGAAGAGACGCGCCCCACGACGACTCCGGCGCTTTTGACCGCGCCGCGTACCTTCAGTCCGCCGATATTATCAAATGCAGCTTTCAGAACATAGGTTTGGGAGGGGCTGAAACTGCCCAGATTCCCTACCTTTAGGGCCAGAAACAACAAAGAGGCGATGCCGATGGCAACAAAGAGGCCCACCCAGAAATCGAGTACGGTTCGGTTCATCAGAGTCCCCGGAACATGAATGAGGTAAGAACGAAATCCAGCGCCAGGATCGCCAGCGCCGAGGTGACAACGGTGCGCGTGATCGCGCGCGAGACGCCTTCGGCCGTCGGGATCGAATCGTAGCCCTCGAAGACTGCGATCAGCGCCACGGCAATGCCGAAGACGAAGCTTTTGATGATGCCGTTCATGATGTCGGTGCGGAAATCGACGGAAGCCTGCATTTGCGACCAGAACGAGCCTTCATCGACGCCGATGAAGACGACGCCGATCAGGTAGCCGCCGAAGACGCCTACCGCCGAAAAGAGCGCCGCCAGGAGCGGCATCGAAATCACGCCGCCCCAGAAGCGCGGCGCGACGACGCGGGCGATCGGATTGACCGCCATCATGTCCATCGCCTTCAACTGCTCGGTGGCCTTCATCAGCCCGATTTCCGCCGTGACCGCCGATCCGGCGCGCGAGGCGAAAAGCAGCGCGGCGACGACCGGGCCGAGTTCGCGCACCAGGGAGAGCGCGACCAGGATGCCGAGCGCTTCCGAGGATCCGTAGCGTTGCAGGGTTTCGTAGCCTTGCAGGCCGAGCACGAGGCCGACGAAGAGGCCGGAGACGAGGATGATGACGAGCGAGAGAACGCCGGAAAACCAGATTTCACGTAGCAGGAGGCGCGGACGGCTGAAGGTTTGCCCGGAATGGACGAGCAACAGGAAGAAGAAGCGCGCCGCGAAACCGAGCCGCCACAAACGTTCGGTGATGCCGTGGCCCAGCGCGGTGAGAATGGCTTTCAGGCGATTCATGCCCTGCCTCCGGAAGCGGCGCCGAGCAGGCTTTGTTCCAGATCGGGCGCCGGGTAATGGAAGCGCACCGGGCCATCGGCTTCGGCGTGGACGAACTGGTGCACGAAAGGATCGGTCGAGGCCCGGATTTCGTCCGGCGTGCCTTCCGCCACCACGCGTCCGGCGGACATGAAATAGATGTAGTCGACGATCAGCATCGTTTCCTGGATGTCGTGCGTCACCATCACCGAAGTCGCGCCGAGCGCGTCGTTCAGGCGGCGGATCAACTGGCCGATCACTCCGAGCGAGATCGGGTCCAGCCCGGTGAATGGCTCGTCGTACATCATCAGCATCGGATCGAGCGCAATCGCGCGCGCCAGCGCCACCCGCCGCGCCATGCCGCCGGAAAGTTCGTTCGGCATCAGGTCGCAGGCGCCGCGCAAGCCGACGGCATTGAGTTTCATCAGCACCAGATCGCGGATCAATTCTTCCGGCAGGTCGGTATGCTCGCGCAGCGCGAAGGCAACGTTGTCGAACACGGAAATGTCGGTAAAGAGCGCGCCGAACTGGAACAGCATCCCCATCCGCCGGCGCAGCGCGTAGAGTCCGGATTGCCCCATTTTGTGAACCTCCTGCCCGGAGACGCGCACCGCGCCGGAGGAGGGGGACAACTGCCCGCCGATCAGGCGCAGCAGGGTCGTCTTTCCGCAGCCGGAACCGCCCATGATGGCAATCAGCTTGCCGCGCGGGAATACCATATCGATCCCTGCCAGAACGGGTTTCTGGTCGTAGGAGAAATGGAGGCCGGAAATTTCGACGAGAGGTTCTGCGGAAGTCACGGAGGTCTGGTCTTCTGCGATGAAAAATGCGAAACCAGGCATTTTAAGCTATTTCGTATTTGCGCCATACGTCGCGCTAACTTGTTCAGAGTATCCTTGGACTCACATATCCCGGATACCTTGGCCCGAAAATACCCTCATGCCCGAATCTTCATCCATCGACACGCGCCAGGTGCGGCGCAATTTTGCCCGCGCAGCCAAAGACTACGACCGTGCGGCGTTCCTGGCGCGCGAGGTGGACAGACGCATGCTGGAGCGGCTCGATTACGTGAAGATTGCTCCAAAACATATCATTGACCTCGGCTGCGGCACCGGCGGCACATTGACGGCGTTGAAGGAGCGTTATCCGAAGGCGCGGCTGAGCGGTATCGACGCGAGCCGCGCGATGCTCGAATGGGGCCGGAAAACGCGCAACCATGCGCGCTGGCTGTTGCCCTTCCTGCGCCACGACACGGCGGCGCTGGTCTGTGCCGATGCCGCCTGTCTACCGCTGCCAGATGCCTGCGCGGATTTCGTCTGGTCGAACCAGATGCTGCACTGGTGCGACCCGCTGCCGGTTTTCCGCGAAGTGGCGCGAGTGCTTGCGCCTGGCGGCCTGTTCATGTTTTCCACCCTCGGCCCCGATACGCTGAAGGAATTACGCGCCGCCTTTGCGGAAAGCGAAGGGCAGGGCAGGGGTGGCCCCGCGCATACGCAAGGTTTTGTCGACATGCACGATCTGGGCGACATGCTGCTCGAATCCGGCTATGCCGGGCCGGTGATGGATATGGAGGTGCTGACGCTGACCTACCCCGGCTGGGATGAGCTGCTGCGCGAATTGCGCGGCAGCGGCGGCGCTTGCGCAATGAGCAATCGCCCGCGCGGGCTGATGGGAAAGACGAAGTGGAGAAGGATGCTTGCCGCCTACGAAAGGCTGCGCCAGGAGGGGCGGTTGCCCGTGAGCCTTGAAGTGATTTATGGACACGCCTGGAAGGCTGAAGACACGCGGAAGGAAGGCGCAGACCGGCGTGAAGGGGAGAGGCAAGTCGTGCGCTTTTTCGATCGGCGCGGCGGCCCGAATTCTTCCGTGTAAGCGATTTATGCTGGATTCATTCCATTTTCCACCCATTCTGGCCGCTTGTCTGAAAGAGGAATTTTTTCGCGTGCCGGTTTGCGCAAAACGGCTTAAAGAGGCCGGAAAACATCCGTTTTTTCAAGACGGGCTGATAGAATGGGCCGCTAGCGCTGGTTTCCGATGGCAGGGGGAGTTCATGAGCATCTATTTGCCACAGCTTGTGCTGTCGTGAGGCGGGCGCGGGGATTTTTTCGCAACTACGCGCATTGCATTTTTCCTCGCGGGGGCACCTATGTTTTTCAACCTGTTTTCACCCAAGAAAAAGACACTTCTCCACCCGCTTGCCGATCCCGAGGCGCTGGAACGCGCAATTGGCCTGTTGCCGCTCGACGATGCGTTCAAATCCGTCGATAAGGCAATCAAATGGATCAATTCGCTCGACCAATTCGACGACTTTGATGCGGAATCCCGCTTTGCGATCGTGCGCAGGATCGATGATGCGATCCAGCCGCATCTCTTCAAACTTTCCCGCCATTACCTGACATCGCGCCGTCTTTCCAAGTCCGAGGAAAAGCGCCTCTGGACCATCAGCTACGACTGCTGGGATATGTTGGCCCGTGCTTATGAAAGTTGCCTGCAACTGGTGCAGAAAGAGATGGAGGCTTCGCAGGGACGAATGGAAGAAAATGTGGCGCATCATTTGCCGCTTCTCCTGACGCGGCTCGTGAGATCCCTGGGCGCGATCCTGTGCTGGACGCTGTACCGCTACATGCCATTGCCCAACGAGATTTGGCCGCGCCTGGGGCGCGCTTACCTGTTTGCCGAAACGAATCATTGCTCGAACAGGAAATTGCAGTGCTATCCCGGTTTTCCCGGCCTGAGCACGGTGCGCGACGAATACTTGCGGGTGCTTGTCTTTCATGCTTCTTCGGTCGATGGCCTGATGCCGTTCCAGATGGCGCTCGCCGATTATGCGCTGCGCTATCTGTTGCCTCATTTCGTGTTTGCCGCCGAAACGGCCCAGGTTTGCGCTTACTGGATCGATGTGGACAAGCCAATGCCGCCGACGCGCCTGGTCAACCCCGAAACCCCGTCGCCCACCTTGCGCCTGATCGGCGCAGGCGAGGTTCCGAGCGCGTTGGGCGATTTGGCGGAGGCGCTCGAAGCCGGAAATGTTCCCCCGGGTTTTCCGCACGGCGGCGAGTTTACGGCGCAGATGCTGTTGCCGGTGGTGGAGCATCTATCGCTTTACTGGAGCGCGCAGCCGCCATTGCGCGAGCATCTCCGGCATCCGATCCGCGCCCGCGCCTCGGTTCTGAACGGCTTTGACGACAGCTTCACGGTGTTTGCCGGAAATCTCGCGCGCATGGGCAAGGAGCGCGCGGCGGAGAGTTGGGTCGTCGAGAACGCCAGCCTCGGCGGCTTCGGCGCGATGATCGAGAATTTTCACGGCGATTGGCTCAAGGTCGGCGCGCTGCTCAGCATTCACCCGGAAGGATCCGAAGGCTGGATGCTCGGGGTGATCCGCCGCCTGACGAAACTCAGCGAGGAGCAGACGACCGTTGGTATCCAGATGCTGGGGCGCCTGGCGAAAAGCATCGAGTTGATGCCGAGCGTGCGCTCCTACGAAAGCGGCAGCAATATTCCCGGAATTCGCCTCGACAGCGCCGAAGCCGCCGGGGAAATTCGTGTGGTGCTGCCGGCGGGAACCTTTCGTACCGGGGAAAAATTCGAATACATGCAAGATGGGTACCGCTTCCTGCTTTCCCCGCTCGATTTTTCCGAACGGGAAGGGGGAGGCGATTTTGAAATCGGGCGTTACCGGCAGGAATCCCTGGATAAAATGGAATAAAGCGGACTCTGCTGCCGGGCGTTGAATAATGAATGGCGAAGAGGAAAGAAGGGAAAGTTTCTATGGCGAAGAATTCTCCCCCGTTTCCGGATGCCGGGCAGTGGGTGCGCTTTCTTAGCGAGGCCAAGCTGCCGATTCTGCGTTATACCGCGCGGCAACTGGAAGAAGCCAGGGAAAAGCAGGATCGGATCAACGCGCGGGACATTACCGCGATCGTGCTTCAGGATCCGCTGCTGATGGTGCGGGTGCTTGCCTATATTCAACCCTATATCAGCAAGACGCTGCGTTCCGAGATTACGACGGTGGGGGGCGCGGTGATGATGCTCGGCGTCGAACCCTTTTTTCAGCGCTTCAGCGATTTGCCAACGCTGGAAAATACGCTCTCCGAGGAACCGCAGGCCCTTCTTGGCGCGCTTCAGGTGACTTTCCGCGTGCAGCGCGCGGCCTCCTATGCGCAAAGCTGGGCGCTTTGGCGGCACGATCTCAACATCGAGGAAGTGACGATTGCCGCCTTGCTGCACGATCTTGCCGAAATCCTGTGCTGGACCTTTGCGCCGCGTCTTGCCATCGAGATACGCAACCGCTTGCGCCGGGACAAGACGCTGCGCAGCGCCAGGGTACAACAGGAAATTCTCGGCGTCAGTTGTTCCGAACTGCAACGCGTGCTTTGCCGCGCGTGGGCATTGCCGAAATTGTTGCAAACGCTGATCGACGATACCCATGCGGATCATCCTCGCGTGCGCAATGTCATTCTTGCGGTCGATCTTGCGCGGCATTCTGCCGATGGCTGGAACAATGCGGCCTTGCCCGACGATTTCACCGCGATCGAGCGTCTTCTGAAAGTCAACCGCGATGGCTTGATCCGCCTGCTTGGTTTGACCGACGATCAAGTGGCCATGCTGCCCGCAATGTCTGCGACCCCGCCGCCGGGCGACTGACGGATGCAGGCGGGGGAGGTGTTCGGGGGGCGGGTGCGGTAAAATGTAGAATTCCGGGAAGAAAGCTCCCGGAATGCAGCAAGAACAAAGCATTCCAATGCCATTTCATCGCTTCTCAATATCATGAAAGTACTCGTTGTCGACAAATCTCCCGAAGCCTCCGATCTTTTCCGGCTATTGACGGAAATCGAGGTAAGGCCGATTCCGGCCTCTTCGATTCAGGAGGCGCTCAACCTGTATTCCGTCGAGCAGCCGGATCTCGTATTGCTCGATCTGGCTTTTTCGGAACATAGCGTCAGCGGTTTCGTGCGCGATATCCGGATGCTGGAGATGAGCGGCAAATGGACTCCGGTGCTCGTGGTGTCGCCCCGTGGCGCGATGGCGCCGGATGCGTTGAAGGAGGCGCTCGAACAGGGCGCCGACGATGTGCTCTACAAACCGTTCGACAACGTGGAACTGGTGGCGAAGATCGTGTTTTTGCGGCGCTTCGTGCAGATGAGCAATTTTCTGGTGGTGTTCACGCACAAGCTCGATACCGCGAACCATGAATTGAAGCGCCTGAGTTCCCTCGATCGTCTTACCGGCTTGCCCTGCCGCGCGCATTTCGAGGAAGTACTTGAACTGGAATGGCGGCGCTCGGCCCGGCAAAAAAACGAGCTGGCGCTGGTGATGTGCGATATGGATTATTTCGAGGCCTATAACAGCTCCGTCGGACAGGTTGCTGCGGACGATGTGCTGCGCCGTATCGCGCGCTTGTTTGAAGGATCGATGGAACGCGGCGGCGATTCGGTAGCCCGTTACGGCGGCCAGAAATTCTCCGTGCTGTTGCCGATGACCGGGCTCTCCGGCGCGGTATTCGTCGCCGAACGCCTTCGTCGCGCATTGATGGAATTGCAGTTGTTGCACGACAGCTCGCCGTATGGGCTCCTGACCGCCAGTTTTGGCGCGGCTTCCTGCGTCGTCGGTTCCGAAAACCGGCCGGATATTCTGCTCGATGCCACTCTGCTGGCGCTCAACCAGGCCAAGCAGAATGGGCGCAACTGCGTGCGCCGCGTCATGGTGACAGAGACCGGCGCCTTCGAGACGCCGAAGGACGCCCACATCACAGCAGGGAACGACAAGCAGGAAGAGACGGAAGAGGAATTCTGAGGGACAGGAGCATCGCTTGGGCCGAGCGCAAGCGATGCATTTTTTTCATTCAATTTTCTAAATTTACTTAAATAATGTTTCGCTACAGTAGTGATTATTATTTAAGAATTATTATAGTAATTTAGAAAATCACTGCCCAAAAAAACGCAACACATCGCTTGGGGTAGGCTTGCGAATCCCAACATTGCGGCCTTCTTCCCGCGCCCCGAACGTTGGGGTTCCCTTCGCTCACCGCCAAGCTATGACTTTCGGGTTTCAGTGTGCAGGATGGGTTGAGCACAGCGAAACCCATCGGAGTTCCAGAGGGAGAAATGATGGGTTCGCTTTGTGTATGGACCGGGAATTTTCCAATCGGTAACGGCTCTAAAACCGGTCTTTCCAGGCGCGCAGCGCGGCGAAAATTTCCATTTCGTTTTGGGCCGGCGGCAGGGATTCGCGCGCCAGGAAATTTTGCACGGAGGCGATGAGCTCGGGCTCACGGCAGCGCAGGAACGGGTTGGTCGCCTTTTCTTCGGCAAGCAGCGAAGGCAGCGTCGGCTCGCCGTTTTCACGCATGGCCGCCACTTCCAGCGCGCGCCGTTGCAGCGAGGAATTTCCCGGCTCGACGGCGAGCGCGAAACGAAGGTTGGCGGCGGTATATTCATGCGCGCAACAGAGATGCGTTCCGTCCGGCAACCCCGCCAGCGCCGCGAGAGAAGCCGACATCTGCCGTGGCGTTCCTTCAAAGATGCGTCCGCAACCGCCAGCGAACAGGGTGTCGCCACAGAACAGGCTTCCTGCCCCATAATAGGCCAGATGCCCGCGCGTATGCCCGGGAACGGAAAGCGCGAAAAAGGGGAGCGCCAGGCCGGGAATCTCGATTTCCTCATCGCCCTTCAGGGGATGCGTCAGGCAGGCGATGGATTCCGCAGCGGGGCCGAATACCTCTGCCTGCCAGTGCTCGACCAATGTAGTGACTCCGGCCTGATGGTCCGCATGATGATGCGTGATCAGGATCGCGGTGAGCGAAAGACCGGCGGCATTGAGCGCGGAGAGCACCGGCGCTGCGTCCCCCGGGTCTACGACGGCGGCGTTCCCGGCGCGATGGATGAGCCAGATGTAATTGTCGGACAAGGCCGGGATGGGTTCGATCCGGATGTTGGCAATGTCTTCCGCAAGCGATCCGGAATCCACGCAGTATGTTGAGGACGCTTTTTGCATTTGATCGGGTTCTTGAAAAAATTTCTTCGGGAGAAAGATGGAAGGATGGGAGGAAACGCTCCATTATCGCCGATGCCGTCGCAGTTACCACCACTGTTCGACTGCCTGCAAAGCTGGGCTGAGACTGCGCCGGGACGCTACCTTCTCGACTGGGAAATGGCCCGGATTTCGGCCTTGATTGCCGATGTTTTCGGGTTCAATGCCTTGCAGTTGGGGCTGGCCGAGCGCGATTTTCTTGCATCGAGCCGGATTCCGCTGTGCCAGCGCGCCGGGCGGGAAGGCCCGATCGACGCTTTCTGCGAACTTTCCGCATTGCCCTTTGCCTCCAACAGCGTCGACCTCGTCGTTCTCCCGCACGTCCTGGAATTTCACCGGGAACCGCATCAAATCCTGCGCGAAGTCGAGCGCATCCTGATTCCCGAAGGCCAGTTGATCATTGCCGGATTCAATCCACACTCGCTATGGGGACTGGAGCGTTCCCTGCGTCATCTTTCGGGCAGGACAAAGGCTTTCCCATGGCATGGACAGTATCTTCCGCTGCTGCGGGTCAAGGACTGGCTGAAATTGCTCGGCTTTGAAGTCGAACGCGGAAACTTCGGCTGCTACGTGCCATACTGCAAGAATCCGAAATGGCTCCAGCATTGGCGTTTCCTCGAATTCGCCGGGGATCGCTGGTGGGCATTTGCCGGCGCCGTCTATCTGCTGCGCGCGGTCAAGCGGGTACGCGGAATGCGGCTGATCCTGCCGAAATGGCGCGATTCCGGGGCGTCTTCCAAGGAGCGCTCAAGAGCGCTGGCGAGGCTGACGCAGTTCGAGTCGCCGGAAGAATAGCGTCGAAGCCTTGCAACGATTCCGGAACTTCCTCTTCCTTCCCAGGAGATCCCTCATGACAAGCACACATGCCTATGCCGCACACGGCGCCACCACTCCACTGGGGCCCTTTTCATTCAACCGGCGTTCTCCCGGCCCGAACGATGTATTGATCGGAATCCGTTACTGCGGCGTCTGCCATTCCGACCTGCATATGGTGAAAAACGAATGGGGCCAGACGATCTATCCGATCGTGCCGGGACATGAAATCGTCGGAGAAATCCTCGAAGTCGGCAGTTCCGTGCGCGCGTTCAAACCCGGAGACCTGGCCGGAGTCGGCTGCATGGTCGATTCCTGCCGGACTTGCCCGGAATGCAAGGATGGCCAGGAACAATACTGCGAGAAGGGCATGATCCTCACCTACAACAGCCCCGACAGGCATACCGGCGGAATCACTTACGGCGGCTATGCCACGCATATCGTCGTCGACCAGGCTTTTGCGCTGCGGGTTCCGCTCAATCTCGACCTGGCCGGAACTGCGCCGCTTCTTTGCGCCGGAATTACCACCTATTCGCCGCTGCGCCACTGGGGCGTGGGCAAAGGCTCGCGTGTCGGCGTCGTCGGCCTGGGCGGCCTCGGACACATGGCGCTCAAGCTCGCGCACGCCTTCGGCGCGCATACCACCCTCTTTACCACCAGCGCCGGAAAGGCCGAAGACGCGCGGCGTCTCGGCGCGGATGCGGTCGTGGTCTCCAAAAACGCGGAAGAAATGAAACCCTATGCCAACAGCCTCGATTTCATCCTCGACACCGCCGGAGCCTCGCACAACCTCGACCTCTACCTGCAACTTCTCAAGCGCGACGGCACACTCTGCCTCGTCGGCCTGCCCGAACACGGCCACCCCTCGCCGAACATCGGCACACTGATCCACAAACGCCGCCGGCTTGCCGGATCGCTGATCGGCGGTATTCGCGAAACACAGGAAATGCTCGATTTCTGCGCGGCGCACAACATCGTCTCCGACATCGAACTGATCCCGATCCAGAAAATCAACGAAGCCTACGAACGCATGTTGAAGAGCGATGTCCGATACCGCTTCGTGATCGACCTGGGGACATTGCGATAATCCCCTATCGAAAACGCACTGAAACCCTGGACATGGATCGACTCCGGCCGGATGCGGGCCTCTCATGACGGCGCTTGCGCCTGTTCTTTCCCCGCATGGAGTGCTGTCCCTCAGGATGGCAGACGATGCGCCTGCGCTGGAGGCCGCCGTTGGCGCGCGGATCGAAAAGGCCTTTCTTCGCGGAACCGGCCACGGGCTCCTCCATCTCGGCGCGAATGAAGCCGGAACGGGTCTTTCACCCGTCCTGGCGTTCTGGCGCGAATTTGCGGCGCGCTACGTCTCCTTGCTGTGCGCGCTTCCCGATCTTGGCGAGGCCCGGAGCAAGCCGGCGGTTTCCTGCCTTCCGGATGCGGAGCTTGAGACATTCGTCGCCAGCGTTCCGCCGATGCTTGGCGCGGAATATCTGAGGGTCCCGGTACTCGTCGATCTCTGGCGGAGTATCGACGCCGCTTTCGATGCCGAACTCGCCGAGGCTGGGCTGACGCTCGGAGATTTCCTGGGATCGCGCCACTCGGTCTGGAACCTCATTGGCCGTGTTCATTTCAATCTCGCCGAAAACCGGTCGGACGAAGAAGCCCCCTTCGCCTTTCTCGCCTCCTATACGACGCGCCTTTCCGCCGAAGCCAAGGCCCAGCATTTGCCGCTGGGGCAGGCGCTGCGGGAATATGCCGGCGCGAAAAACCGCGAGCGCCTCCTCTCGCTGTTGATGCCGGTTCAACGCGCAGCGGAGCAATGCGGCTGGTTGAAGGCGATGGTCGATAGCGGCGCCATCTATCATCCGCTGCGCTGGACTCCCGGGCATGCCTTGCAGTTCCTGCGGGACGCTCCTGCCCTTGAAAAAGCCGGCGTCATCATACGCATGCCGGCGACCTGGCGAATGAACCGGCCAGCGCGCCCCAGGGTAAGCGCGATCGTCGGCGGCTCTGCGCCGTCGAAACTCGGCCTGGACGGACTTCTCGACTTCAGCATGGAAGTAACGCTCGACGGGGAAACGCTCTCGGCCTCCGAGATCGGGAAACTGCTTGCCCAATCCGATGGACTGGTCTTCATACGCGGCAAATGGGTCGAAATCGACCGGGAACGATTGGACCGGACCATCGAGCAATTCAAGAGCGTCGAGCAGCGCGCCGCCGCCGGAGGTCTCTCCTTCGGGGAAGCCATGCGCCTCATGGCAGGCGCCGGAATTTCCGGAGGAATGGACGAGGGCCAAACCCATGTCGACTGGAGCGAGACCGTTGCCGGTCCATGGCTGGCGCAGACGCTCGATCAATTGCGCTCGCCGGATGGCGCGATTTCCGTCGATCCGGGGCCCTTGCTCGCGGGCCAACTGCGGCCCTACCAGCAGGCAGGCGTGCAATGGCTGCACCTGCTTGCCACGCTGGGACTTGGCGCGTGCCTTGCCGATGACATGGGGCTCGGCAAGACCATCCAGGTACTCTCCTTGCTGCTGGTGCTCAAGCAGAAGGCCGATGGCGGGCAGAAGCCCTCGCTTCTGGTGGCCCCGGCCTCGCTGCTTGCCAACTGGGCTTCCGAAATCGCCCGCTTCGCGCCGGCCTTGAATATTCTCATCGTCCATCCCTCGGCGCTGCCCGCCGACAGGCTGAAGTCGCTGGACGCCGCCAGCCTGGCGGAAATCGACCTCGCCATCACCTCCTACGGATTCCTCACCCGCACTCCGTGGTTGACGGAAACATCGTGGCGGCTTGCCGTTCTCGATGAGGCGCAGGCCATCAAGAACCCTGCGGCCAGGCAGACCCGCACCGTCAAGCAACTGCGTTCCGATGCGCGCATTGCCTTGACCGGCACGCCGATCGAGAACCGGCTGGGCGACCTCTGGTCGATTTTCGATTTCATCAATCCGGGCTTGCTCGGATCGTCGAAGCAATTTTCTTCCTATGCAAAGCGGCTCTCCGCCGATGGCGCGCACAATCCGTATGGCCCGCTGCGCGCGCTCGTGCGCCCCTACGTGTTGCGCCGCATGAAGACCGACAGGAGCATCATCGCCGACCTGCCCGACAAGACCGAAGTCAAGGCTTTCTGCGGATTGAGCCGCAAACAGGCAGCGCTTTACCAGCAGGCGGTAGACGAGCTTGCCGGACAGATCGGGGATTCCGAAGGCATACAACGCAAGGGATTGATCCTGTCCTTCCTCATGCGCCTGAAACAGATTTGCAACCATCCTTCGCAATGGCTCGGAGACCATTCCTGGACCGAAGGGGACAGCGGCAAATTCGTGCGGCTGCGCGAAATCATGGAAGAGATTGCCTCCCGCCAGGAAAAGGTGCTGGTGTTCACGCAGTTCAGGGAAACCACCGCGCCGCTGGCGGCATTCCTGGCTTCGGTGTTCGGGCGTCCCGGGCTCGTCCTGCACGGCGGAACGGCGGTTGCGCGGCGAAAGGAACTGGTGCGCAGCTTCCAGGAAGATGAAGACATCCCCTTCTTCGTGCTCTCGGTCAAGGCCGGCGGCGCGGGCCTCAACCTCACGGCGGCCTCGCATGTGGTCCATTTCGACCGCTGGTGGAACCCGGCGGTTGAAAACCAGGCGACGGATCGCGCTTTCCGTATCGGCCAGACCAGGAATGTGCTGGTGCATAAATTTGTTTGCCGGGGCACCGTCGAAGAGAAAATCGACGAATTGATCATGGGCAAACAGAAACTCGTGGGCGAGTTTCTCGGCGAGGATGGAAATGTGAATCTCAGCGAAATGAAAAACGAGGAACTGCTGAAACTGGTAGCCCTCGATCTCAAGACAGCGATGAAGGAGGGATGAGGGTGAATTATTGGGACTGGAAACCTTATGTTTCCGTGGAGGAGAAGAAAAAAAAGGCGGAGAAGCTGGTCGCCAAGCTGAAGAAAAAGGGAAAGCCGGTCGCGCCGGTGATCATCACCGGTCGCAAGATTGCCGAAAGTTTCTGGGGAATTTCCTGGTGCAAGAACCTCGAACGCTACAGCGACTATGAATCGCGCCTGCCGCGCGGTCGCAGCTATGTCCGCAACGGATCCGTCGTCGACCTGCAAATCGCCGAGGGAGAAATCACTGCCACAGTGAGCGGTTCGGAACTTTATTCGGTAATGATCAGCATCGAGCCCGTGGCGCGCGCGCGCTGGGAAGCGATCTGCAAGGACTGCACCGGAGCCATTGATTCGCTGGTCGAACTCCTGCAAGGCCGCCTTGCCAGGAGCGTCATGGACCGGGTCTGCCGGGAAGCCGACGGCCTGTTCCCGGCGCCCCATGAAATCAAGCTCTCGTGCAGTTGCCCCGACTGGGCAGACATGTGCAAGCACGTGGCTGCCGTGCTCTACGGAGTGGGCGCCCGCCTGGACGAAAAACCGGAACTCCTCTTCCTGCTGCGCGGCGTCGACGAAAGCGACTTGATCGCCGACGCGGGCGAGACCTTTGCCCAGCCGGAATCGCTGCTCGGAGCGCCCGGCAACATGCTGGTAGATGCCGACATGGCGGCGCTGTTCGGCCTGGATATGGCCGATGGCGTCGCCCCCGGAATCCCCGCCGCCCGCAAGCCTGCAAGTCCGGCAAAAAAGGCCGCAAAAAAGGCCACGAAACCCGTCGCGGCGAAGGATGCCGGCAAGACGCTTGTGAAAAAAAAGCCTGCGAAAGCCGTTAACGCGCCAGCAAAGCCAGAACCAAAGCGCAAGACCCCTGCCAGGAAAAAAGGCGATACAGGGTTTTCGTAGGGGCGACCTGTGGTCGCCCGTTTGCCGTATTTCCAGCACATAGGTTGGGGTGAGCGCAGCGAAGCCCAACGGAACCGCCTTCGCCCGAGTGTTGGGCTTCGCTTTCGCTCACCCCAACCTATGCACTACGGGAGGGCTAACCACCCCGTCAGCTTCGCTGCCACCCCCTTTGGAAAGGGGGCTTTATAGGGCGGCGCTTTGCGCCGGAAATTTCCCCTATTCATCATTTTCCTTTCATTCGAGCTATGATGAAACGTTCGGGCCAAAGCCATGCAGGATGGGGCGGGCGCATGCCAAATCCATCATTTCCGGAAACGGCGGCTTCGGCAAACGAACGGGGACAGAAGGGGCGACTGGATTTCGTCCCGCATTTTCGGATTGGAGTACTTTATGTTCAAACATGCTGCTGTTGATCGTAGACGCCGCGCGCTGCTGGGCGCGGCGGGGGTGCTTGGTCTTCAGGGATTGCTCCTGCCGGTGAGCGCATGGGGGCAGGCGGCTTCCGGCGCGAAGCGGAAAATCGGCATTGTCGGCGCGGGGCATATCGGCGGCACGGTCGGCGCCCTGTGGGCCAAGGCCGGGCATCAGGTCTTTTTTTCGTCGCGGCATCCCGAGCAATTGCAGGAGCTGGTTGCGCGGATTGGCGCTCTTGCGCAGGCAGGCACGGTCGATCAGGCGATTGCGTTTGGAGAGGCTCTCTTCCTCGCCGTGCCTTACGGCGCGCTGCCGCAGATCGGCAAGGATTTCGCCGGATCGCTCAAGGGAAAGATCGTGCTCGATGCCAGCAATGCCATGGCGAAGCGCGATGGCGATATCGCCGCTGAAGCCGAGCGCAACGGGATCGGCGTCACCTCGCAGAAATACTTGCCCGGGACGCGGCTGGTGCGGGCCTTCAACACCTTGAACTACAAGGTGCTCGAAAGCGAGGCAAATCGCCCCGCGCCCAGGCTTGCGGTGCCGATTGCCGGCGACGATCCGGAAGCCATGCAGGTGGCGGTCGCATTGGTGCGGGATGCCGGTTTTGATCCGGTGGAAGTCGGCAAGCTGACCGATGCGAGCCGCTTCCAGTTCGGCGGACCGGGATTCGGCCAGAATGTGGGCGCAGCGGAACTCCGGCAGAAATTGTGGCTCGCGCCGTGAGCTCTTTCTCGACCGCGCTTGCCGGGCGGTTGCAGCGCCTGATGCCTGCAACCCCCGCCGAGCGCGGGGCGGCGCTGTGGTCCTTCGCTTATTTTTTCAGCCTGCTTGCGGGCTACTACGTGCTGCGCCCCTTGCGCGACCAGATGGGCATCGCTGGCGGCACGAAGAATCTGCCGTGGCTATTTACGGCCACCTTTGCCGTCCTGCTCATCGCGCAACCGATCTACGGCGCGCTGGTGGCGCGGCTTCCGAGGGCGAGGTTCATTTCGGTCGTCTACCACTTCTTCGTTTTCAACCTGATCGTGTTCTGGCTGTTGTTGAGCTTCGATGTCGAGAAGCTGGTCGTGGCGCGCGTGTTCTTTGTCTGGGTCAGCGTCTTCAATCTGTTTGCGATTGCGGTGTTCTGGTCCTTCATGGCCGATCTCTTCACGGCGGAACAGGGAAAGCGGCTTTTCGGATTCATCGGCGCCGGGGGCACGGCGGGCGCGCTTCTCGGGCCTGTTGTCACGATCTGGCTTTCGGCGCCGCTCGGTACGGTCAACCTGCTGATCGTGGCGGCGGTCTTTCTCGAACTCGCGGTGCTTTGCGTGCATCGAATCGAGCGCATCGCCGAACCGCAGGCGCAGCAAGGGCAGCCCCAACAGCAGCGCGTCGGCGGCAACGCCCTTGCGGGCTTGATCGAATTGATCCGCTCGCCTTATCTCCTGGGAGTGGCCATCTGGGTCAGCCTGCTTTCCTTCGGCGCAACGATTGCGTATCTGGCGCAGGCCAACATCGTTTCGGCGACGATCCACGACCCGGCAGAGCAGACGCGCCTGTTTGCAGGCATCGACCTTGCGGTCAATCTCCTGGGCCTGGCGACACAGGTCTTCGTCACCGCAAGCCTGCTCAAGCGCTTCGGCGCCGGCATTGCGGCCGCCGCCCTGCCTGTGGCCTATATCGCCGGCTTCATTGCCTTGTCGATCGCGCCGGTGCTACCCGTCATATTGGCGCTCCAGGTCGCGCAGCGCTGGATGAATTTTGCCGTCGCCAATCCGGCGCGGCAGATCTTCTTCACCGTCGTTGGGCGCGAAGAAAAATACAAGGCCAAGAACATGATCGACGTGGTGGTCTATCGCGGATCGGATGCCCTGTACGCCTGGGTCTACCAAAACCTCCAGGCGCTCGGCCTGAAGCTCGGCGCCGTCGCGTTGTGCGCGTTGCCGGTCGCGGTGGCCTGGGCTGTCCTCTCGACCGTGCTGGGGCGGACGCAGGAACGGCTGGCGGCGAAAACACAGGAACAGGAAGCGCCGGAATGACCATCCAAATGAAGAACCTGAGCCGCCGCGACTTTATCGCGCTCGCCAGCGGATTGCTGATCTCGGCCAAAGCCGTTGCCCAAACCGGGACGCCGCTTCTTGCCCGCGCGATGCGAGGCCCCTTGCCCGATGCTGCTCAACGCCGCCGCATGGTCGAGTTCATCGAAGCGCTTTGATGAATCCAGCTTGCGATCTGGCTTTCCTCCCCTCTCCTACCTATCTGACATCATGGCTGCCTGGATCATTCTCATTGTCGCGGTCGCCGCCGTTGCTGCGGCGATCGTCATTTTCAACCGCCTCGTCTCGGCGCGGCAAATGCTCAACGAAGCCTGGAGCGGCATCGACGTGCAACTCCAGCGTAGAGCTGACCTGATACCCAACCTCGTCGAGGCGGTGAAAGGATATACCGCGCACGAGCGTGGCGTCCTCGAAGACGTCACCCGGCTGCGCGGACAGGCGGGCAGCCTGCCGCGCGAGGACGTCGCGCAACGGGGGCAGGTCGAAGGCGCGCTTTCGGCGGCGCTTGGCCGCCTGATCGCGATTGCCGAGAACTATCCGGACCTGAAGGCCAGCGGCAATTTCCTCGATTTGCAGCGGCAACTCAGCGCGATCGAGGACGAATTGCAAATGGCGCGCCGCTATTACAACGGCACGGCGCGCAACCAGAATGTGCTGGTCCAGTCCTTCCCTTCCAACCTGATTGCCCGCCTGTCCGGCTTCACCGGGCAGCCCTTCTTCCAACTGGCGGACGAGGCGGAACGCGCCGCGCCGCAGATTTCGCTCGGACAGCCGTCATGACGCGGCTCGTTCAATTTTCCCGGCTCGCGGCGGCTGCGCTGGCGCTATGGCTTGGCGCCCTGAACTCTGGTCTGGCCGCCGAATTGATCCAGTCCTTCGACTCCACGGTCGTTCTCGCCAAAAATGGCGAACTCACCGTGACCGAGCGCATTCGCGTTTATGCCGAAGGCAACGCCATCAACCATGGCATCTACCGCGACTTTCCGCTTAGCTTCAGCGACGCGGAGGGCAAGCTGCGCGAAGTCGAGTTCACGCTGCTGGATCTGACGCGCGACGGCAAGCCGGAGCCGCATTCCACCGAGCGTCTCCGCGGCAAGACCAATGTGCTGCGCATCTACGCGGGCGACAAGAACGCGCAACTCGTCCCCGGCAGGGACTACACCTACGTCATCCGCTACCGCACCGCCCGGCAAGTGCGCTGGTTCGACGGCCAGCCGGAGTTGAACTGGAACGCCACCGGCAACTTCTGGAATTTTCCGATCCAGTCCGCCAGCTACCGGCTGGAACTGGCCGGCAACGCGCAGCCCACGCGCTGGACGGCCTTTACCGGCACGGACGGCGCGAAGGGCAGCGACTGGAAAGGCGCGGTGGGCGCTGACGGCGCGCTTACTGTTTCAATCACAAAACCGCTTGGCGCAAACGAGGGGCTGACCGTGGTGGCTACGCTGCCCCAAAGCGCCGTCTTGCCGCCGTCGGCAGCCGACGAAATGCGCTATTCGCTGGCCGACAACCGCGCCTGGATTTTGGGCAGCATCGGCTTCGCGCTGGTGCTGATCTACTTTTACGCCGCGTGGAACGCCGTAGGGCGCGACCCGAAACCGGGCGCGATCATTCCGCTGTTCCACCCGCCGAAGGACATTTCGCCCTCGCTGGCCAATTACATCCACCACTGGGGGCTGGGCCACGAAAAATGGCGCGCTTTCACCGCCGGGGCGCTGTCGCTGGCGGTGCAGGGGCTGCTGCGTTTTGAAGGCGGCGAGGGCGGCGAGGCGCTGACCCTGAAAGCTGCGGGCGGCAACTCCGAAACCCTGCCGCAGGCCGCAGGCGAACGCGCCATCATGACCAGCCTGTACGCCAATGGCGGGACGCTGGTCATCAACGCCAGGAACGGCGAGGCGGTGGCCAACGCGGGCAGCAAATTCGCCGTCGCCATCGAAACCGAAAACAAGGACAAGTTCTTTCGCCGCAACCTTGGCTACGTCATCCTCGGCATGGCGATGACGGTCGCCGTTCTGTTTGCTGTCGTCAACTACGGCGGCCCCAGCGGGAACGAGGTTTTCTTCATCATCGGCGTCACCCTGGGCGGATTGCTGCTGGGCTTTTATCTGGTGAGCATCATCAGGATCGTGCTGCGCGTCAACAGTTTTTTCACCGCCGTCCGCGCGGCGCTGCTGGCGCTTTTCGTGGGCTTTTGGGTCATGATCGCCTATGTGCTGTTGCGCGGTTTCGTGTCCGGCCTCTTGCCCGCCGCGCTGCATTTTGTCGAAGCGCATTTTCTGGCGCTGGCGCTCGTCGGCGGCTTTGCCGCGCTCAATGGACTCTTCCTCTATTTGATGCGCGCCCCGACCGCGCTGGGCCGCCCGGTGATGGATCAGCTCGCTGGCTTCAAGCTCTATCTGCAAACGGCGGAATCAAACCGTCTCAACCTGCAAGCCCCCGAAATCACCGCCGACCGCTTCGAGGCGCTGCTGCCGTATGCCGTCGCGCTCGATGCCGAAAAACCGTGGTCGGACGCCTTTGCCTCGGCGATCAAACGCGCCCATCCCGAAGACGCCGACCCCATGCGTCACTACCAGCCCGCGTGGACGAGCAACGCCTGGTCCAGCGCCAATTTCGGCAGCGCGGTGGCCTCCACCGTGGCGAGCGCTTCGAGCGCGTTGTCAAACTCGGTTCCGGTCTCGTCCTCGTCCTCCGGCTTTTCTTCAGGCGGCGGCGGTTCGGGAGGCGGAGGAGGAGGTGGCGGCGGCGGCGGGTGGTAAGCGCGTGGGGGAAAGATTTTCTAAATTACTGTAATAATTATTGATTAAAAATTACTACAGTAGCCAAATATTATTTAACTAAATTTAGAAAATCAGCGCGAAAAAAACCGGCCAGATTTTAGACTGGCCGGTTTTTTTGGGGATTTTTTTAGTGCTCTTGATTGATTCGCATCATCAGAGCTCGCCGGCATACTGTATGGAATTCACTTTTATCGGACCATATCCATGCGCCATCCAGAACTCCGTCTTGACGGATGCCCCGCCCCCGACCTGGGTTTCAATGAAATGGCAAACGTTGGAAAAGGTTTTGCCGGCCAGGGTGAGGGTTTCGTATCCGACGAAGTTCGTATGGATGTCGTATGTAATGCCAGTAGACATTGTGGCGCGTTGATCGAAAGACTGACCCGGCTGCATGGACAAGCGCGCGCGCACATAAGTCGGGGTGTAGGAAAGGGTCATGGCGCCGTTGCCGATAACGGTGGCAGGCTGGAGCACGTCGCTGCTTGTGATCTCAGTGTAGTTAACAGAATATATGCTGCCGTTTGCATTGTATTGTGTATTACTGATGGCTGGACGGCCCTCGTAAGTGTCTGGCCTGACCGTGGTACTTGCATAGGTTGCTCCACTCACTGCATAAGTGACGGGGCTATCCGCCGAGAAGCACGCCGCGATGCCACCGCCGCCCGTATTTCCGCTGCCCCCGGCCGGATCGGCGCCCAGCAGTTGCCAGCGCCAGGTATTGGCGTCCAGCCGCGCCGAGACGTTGATGAATTCGCCCAGGCCGGGAATGTTGATGTGCGGCAGGGACAGCATTCCGGTCGCCAGGTTGTAGCTGTCGTTCGCCGAAGCCGATGGCGGACACACGTCTGCGGCCAGCAGACTCCATTGCCCGCTGCCGTCCAGATGAACGCGCACATTACAGAAAAGTCCC
>WQZF01000004.1 GCA_009780885.1 Betaproteobacteria bacterium
GCCATGAATGGCGGGGATTGCGCTCGACAGGTGTTCAAATATCAGCCTGCGCCTTGCGCCGAAAATTCCGGCGCAATCAGTTCCGCGATTTTCCAATCCCAGGCATCGTCGATATCGAGCGCCTCTCGCGGATCGTCGATGATGAACGCATGCGTTTCCGGAGTGAAATAGCTGCGATGCTTCAGGAGATCTTCCGTCCTCGCCAGATACAGGCAGCCATTGACCTGGTAGGCCGGCGGCAAATCCTGCGAACGCGCGGCTTCGCTTCCGGAAAGATCGCAATACGAAAGCATTTTCCCTTCGGCGTCGAGGCGATAGCACCAGGCCGGGTGCGATTGCGCCGGGCTGACCGCGACCAGCGGATGCAAATGCTCCCTGAATTCGGCTACGGCGCGGCGGATCGTTCCCACGCTCCGGAACGGCGAAGTCGGCTGCAACAACAACACCGCATCGGGCCGCCGTCCTTCCGCCGTACACATTTCGACCGCGTGAAACAGCGCATCCATCGACGAAGCCGTATCCGTCGCCAGCGCCTCCGGGCGCAGCCAGGGGGCGCGTGCTCCCCATTTCTCACCCAGGGCCGCCAATGCCGCATCGTCGGTCGAGAGCAAAAGATCGTCGAGAGTCCCGCTTTCCTGCGCCGCAAGAATCGTCCATGCCAGCAACGGTTTTCCGCCGAGCAAGCGGACATTTTTGCCCGGCAGTCGCTTCGAGCCGCCACGGGCGAGGATCAGGCCGAGAATGTTCATCCTTGTCTCTTTCAAACACGGGTGGCAAGAATCAGCCATTCGCGCACTTCGTGCGTGCCGGCATTCCAGGAGCGCGACATCAATTCGATCTCATCGACACGCCACCGCTCTCCGAGCAAGGCAGCGATTTCATCCCTTGAGCTGAACCGCGCGTAGCCTTTCCCCTGCAAGGGACCTTCGGCGCAACGCCAGGCATGATGTCCCAAGGGCATTCCAGTGCCATCGCCCCAACAGCCGGAAGCAAAGGTTCGCACGTAGAGCTTCCCTCCTTGCACGACCACGCGCGCCATTTCCGCGTAAATCGCCTGAGACGCCTCCCAGGAGTTGCAGCAGACCGCTTCATTGTCGATCGCGGCAGCGAAAGCCCCATCCGGAAAATCGAGCCGCGTAATATCGCCGACGCTTACCACTCCGCGCGCGCGCCAGCCGGGGCATTCCTCGTCGAGCCGCGCGCTCGCCTGTGCCACCGCGCTATGAGAGCCATCGACGCCGGCAAAACCAAAACCCTCCCTGGCCAGATACCAGAGATTCGCGCCCGGGCCGCAGCCAACTTCAAGCAGGCGCACGTCGGCGCGGTTTTCGGCCTTGTAGAAATTGCGCGCCACAAAACGGATCAAGTCTTCGCCGGGATATTTTCCCCAGGCTTGACTACGGAATATTTCTTCCCAAACGGGATCCCATGCCATTGTTTTTTCCTTTACAGAGTGAGGCAAAAACGCCGCCAGTTATTTAGCGGTAAAACAAAATCCGTTCCTGAGAAACGCCGTGGACACCTTCCCATTCCTTCCTCAGTTGTGCATAGGCTTCCGGGCGATGCACATGACGCCCTGTACGAAACGGCGCAGTGACTTTGGAAAATCCGCGCTTGAAAAATAGCAGCGGATTTCCAGCATCGCGGTTTGTACCGCCACCAAGATACAAAGCTCTCTTTCCTTCCCGCCAAGCGGCGTCTGCCGCCATATGCAGCAGCAGATTGGTCGCCCCAAGTTTTTTCCCTGCCGCTGCCGTCGCGGAAAGGTGGTATTCCACGGTATCCGCGCCGTAGAGAAACAATCCGGCGCATACCTGCTCGCCAGCAAGCGAACAGGAAAGAAGACGCGCCAGCCCCGTCCGGGCCAGCGCTTCGAGATAGTCGTCACAAAAAAAATAAAACGCATCGGCCTCCAATGCGTGCATTGCTACGTGATACAGGGCACCGAATGCAACGATCTCTTCTTTCCTCGCACTCCATACGGTTTCCATGCCCGCTGCCAACGCCTTTCGCACGGCGGTTCTGGCGCGCGTCGCATAACGGGGCAGAGGATCCCCCACGCCCAGATCGACGACGACCGTTTCTCGATCGTCAACTACGCTGCCGCCGTAAAAAATCCAGTTGGCCGCCAGCGGGTGGAAGCGGATGAATTCCGCCAGGACTCCGCGTTCCCGGCACCAGAGGCACCAGGCTGCCCAGGCATCGGCAAGAAAGCGGGGATCGTCGCTGCTGCTTAGCGGGCCGCCGTAGCCATACGCAGATTGCGCGTCGCGCAATGAAGAAGAAGGCGTTTTTCCGAGATGAAATCCATGCAGCCAGACCGATCCATCCGCGCGATAGGCGAAAAAAACCGGATCCAGATCGGCATCCCGAATGGCATCGGCGACGACATACAATGGATGAAGACTTGCCAATTGCAAATGCCTCGGCATTCGCTCGAACAGCGCAATTGCTTCTTCGCAGGAAATTTCGCTCATGCCGCACCGGGAATCCCGGATTCGTCGAACGCACTCTGCGCCTGCTCGAAATCATCCATACGGCCAATATCGAGCCAATATTCGTGTACCGGGAAGGTGACGACCTTGCCATTTTCGGACAGCACACGTTCGACGATCTCCGGCATGTCGATTTTCTGCTGCCGCCCCACCGAGCGCACCGTGGCGGGGTCGAGCACATAGATGCCGGCGTTGACGAAAAAGTTGTGTACCGGCTTTTCGGTAATGCGGGTCACCAGGTTTTCTGCGGTTTCGACGACGCCGAACGGCACCTGGAAATCGTATTCGCGCACGCACATCGTGACCCGCGCCCCATGCTCGACGTGGTAGGCCAAAAGTTCGGCAAAATTAAGCCGTGTCAGAAGATCGCCGTTCATCATCAGGAGCGACAAGCCGCCGGTATCCGGCAGCAGGCCGAGCGCCCCACCCGTGCCCAACGGTTTTTCTTCCTCGACGTATTCGATGCTGACGCCCCAGCGTTCGCCGTTGCCGAAATACGCCCTGATCCGCTCGGCAAGGTAATGGATCGAGATATAAAAACGATGAAAACCGGCGGCGATAAAATTTTCCAGGATGTTTTCCAGAATGGGTTTCCCGCCCACGGACAGCATCGGCTTTGGACAAGCTTCGGTCAGGGGATGCAGGCGTTTTCCGAAACCGCCAGCCATCAGGAATACCGGGTTGTCGTAACGCGGCGGCCCGAGCATTTCGCGCTGCGATTCCAGCCCGATCAGCCGGCCAGAGGCATCGAGCACCGGCAGTTGCAGGAGATCGTAGCGCTTCATCAAGGCCACGGCTTCCTCGCGCGAGAAGCCGGAAGAGAGCGTGCGCGGCGCGGCGTTCATGACTTCGCGCACCGGATGGTTCAGACCAATATGTCGCAGCAGCCCGCGCCGCACGTCGCCGTCGGCGACGACACCGAGCAGACGCCGGTCGGCATCGACGACCAGCGCCATGCGCAGCGCGCCCCGGTCGATGACATGCAACACCTGTTCGATGGGATCGTCCGGCGCGACGAGTATTTCTTGCCAGTCCTGATTCATGCTGCACCCTCTTCCTGCAAGCTTCCGCTCGCGGCAAGCGGCTCCCGCAACGCTTCGTCCTCCGCATAGGCGCGGCTGGCGGGGCGTCCGAGGAACTCATGGAAAAACAGTGGGGAAATGCCGTTTCCGGGGCGTTTCGCGGTGATATTGTCCAGCGAGAAAAGCTCGCCTGCGGCAATCGCGCGCGCTGCTACCAGGCTTTTTCTGGCGATGGCCTGATTCTTCGCCTCCGCCTTCGTTACGATCTTGCGGCTTCCGCCCAACGCGGATGCAACCTGGCGAATGGCTGCCACCATGTCGCGCAGCGCATCCGGTTCGAGCGAGGCGCGATGATCGGGACCGGGCAAGTCGCAATCGAGCGTGAAATGTTTTTCGATGATCGAGGCTCCGCGCGCGACGGCGGCGATCGGCACGGCAATTCCGGTGGTGTGGTCGGAGTAGCCTGTCGGCAGATCGAAGGCTTGCGCCAATGTGTCGATCACCCGCAGGTTCACTTCGTCGAAGGGCGCGGGGTACTCGGTCGTGCAATGCAGGAGGCTCACACGTTCGCGCAGGAACCTTTGCCCCGCGTTGCTGCGGTAGGCGGCAGCAAACGCCTGCGGCGTCGGCGGCGCTTTTTCCCCCAGCCAGCGATAGGCCAGGACGCCGAGCGCGGCTTCGATATCGCCCAGGCTGCTCATTCCCGTCGAGAGAATGACCGGGAGATGGCTGGCGGCGATTTTCAGAAGCAGCAGCGCGTTGGTGATTTCGCCGGAAGGAATCTTCAGCAGCGAAACGCCAAGTTCATTGACCAGGAGATCGACGCTCGGCTCATCGAAAGGCGTCGACAGGAAGCGGATGCCACGGGCGCGGCAATGCGCCAGCAGCTTTTGGTGCGCGGCGAAATCGAGCTCGAGCTTCTTCACCATTTCGAGCTGGCTCTCTCCGGCGCCGGTCGTCTCAAGCTGATACGAAGCCTTTGCCGCGTGGCGGCTGATGACCTTCTCCGAGCGGAAGCTTTGGAACTTGACGGCATCTGCGCCCGCCGCTACCGCCGCGTCGATCAACTGCAAGGCCATCTCGACCGAGCCGTTATGGTTGACGCCAGCTTCGGCGATGATGAAAACGCGATTTTGTGTCATGAGGCTATGTGGTGTATTCATGGCAAATGAGGAAAATCATGAAAATGTTTTTGGGTCAGGCTCGCCAGATCGACATCGGCCAGGGTTTCCCTGATGCGCCTTGACGCATTGCCCTGTCCATAGACCGGTGTTGCGGATGCCGCCTGCGCCCGGAATTCCGGTGACAAGGCCCTGCTGATCGCGGCGCGGATGGAAGCGGCATCCTCGCCGCAATCGATGACCGAGGCGGCGCGCAACCGCCCCTTCTGCCGATCGCCGATATTGACGCTCGGGCGCTTCAGCGCTGGCGCTTCAGTGAGTCCGCTCGACGAATTGCCGATCATTGCGTCGACTTCCCTGAGCAGGCTCAGATAGCGCAGTTGTCCGAGCGAAGTGAATACCGCCGCGCGCTCGCGGTTCCCTTCCACCCAGGCATCGAGCAGCGCGATCAGTGCGCGTCCTTCGCTGTCGGCATTGGGCCGCGTGAAGATCAGGCGGACGCCGGGGAAATCGTCGAGCGCCGCAAACAGCGCCCGCAGACCTTCCGATGAAGGCCGCTCGCCCAGCGTCACGGGATGATAGGTAATCAGGAAATTCCGCGCGCCGAGTTTGAACCCGAGGGATTCCTCCAGCGCGGCGCGCTCCAGCAATGGAAGACGCTCGATCGCGTCCAGCCCCGGAGCGCCGAAATCGAAAACCCGTTCCGGGGATTCGCCCATCTGGATGACGCGCTGCCGGTATGTTGGCGCGGCGACGAAATGCAGATGCGCCATCTTGGTAATTGCGTGGCGGATCGCGTCGTCCACCGCGCCTTCGCTCAGTTCACCGCCGTGCAGGTGCGCCAGCGGAATCCGCGCCAGCATCGCCGCCTGCGCGGCGGCGAGTATCTCGAAACGGTCGCCGAGGACGACGACGATATCGGGCGCCAGCTCCTCGAAAGCCTGCGCAAAACCGATCGTGCCCAGGCCCACGCTCTTCGTGATCCCGGCAGGAGTATCGCTCGACAGCAGCATTTCCACCCTGCGCGCGACCGTGAATCCATCCTGCTCGATGTCGCGGACGGTCAGCCCGAATTCCGGCGCCAGATGCATCCCGGTAGCAACGACTTGCAGCGCGAGCCGGGCATCCTCCCGGATTTCCTCCATCAGCCAGCGCAGCAAGCCATATTCGGCGCGGCTGCCGGTAACGACGCAGATCCTGCGTGGGCTCATCTCAGTTTCCTCCATTCGCCAGATGCGCGCTGCTCGGCACATTGACGATGCGCCGCTCCAGGTCTTCCGCCACGGAAAGATCGTCGCGCGGCGCTTGCGTGTACATCGGCAGGCGGTGCAGCAGCGTCCATGCCGGACGGGTCATGATTCCCGCCTCGTTGGAAAGCTTCAGGATCTCGTCGCGCCGGGCGGCGCAATCCTCGCCGTCGAGCAGCAGGGTGTTCAGCCAGTAGTTGCTCCGCGCATATTCCGGTTCGCGGAAAACGCGAACGCCGTCGATGCCCTCGAACGCAGCAAAATAGCGTTCTGCCAGCGCCCGTTTCGCGGCGACGCGTTCGGGCAGCGCCTCCATCTGGGCGCAGCCCAGCGCGGCGTTGATATTGGGCAGACGGTAGTTATAAGCGATTTCGTCGTGGTCGAAGGCCCACGGATGCGGCAGCTTCGCCGTCGTCGTCAGGTGCTTGGCGCGTCGCGCCAGTTCGGGGTCGTTGCTCAGGATCGCGCCGCCGCCGCCGGTGGTGATGATCTTGTTTCCGTTGAAGCTCAGCGCGGAACAAAGGCCGAAGCTTCCGGTATGCCGCCCCCGGTAAAGACTGCCGAGCGATTCCGCCGCGTCCTCGATGAGCGGAATACGGTAGCGCGCGGCCAGTGGAAGCAGCGCGTCGAGGTCGACCGGATGGCCGAAAACATGCATCGGCACGAGCGCCGCCAGACGCGCGCCGCTTTGTTTGTTGTAGCAGCCGTCCTCGCGTTCCTCGGCGATTTCCGCCAGATGCGCGGCGAGTTTCATCGGCGAGATTCCGAGCGTCGCCGTATCGCTGTCGACAAAATGCGGAACGCCGCCGGCATGGACGACTGCATTTGCGGTGGCGACGAAACTGAGCGCGGGAACCAGCACTTCGTCGCCGCGCCCGACGCCCGCCAGGCGCAGGCAGACCTGCAAGGCCGCCGTGCCGTTGACGACGGCCACGGCATGCGCTGTGCCCGTAGCCTCGGCAAGCATCGTCTCGAACTGGCCGACGTAGCGGCCGACGGAAGAAACGAAGGTGGAATCGAGACAATCCTTGAGATAGTCCCATTCCTTGCCGCGAAATTCCGGCTCGTGCAGCACGGCGCGCGCGCCGGCGACAGAACGCAGGGCTTCGATGACAAGCTCGGAATTGAAGGACATGAGGGATGTTTTCTGTTTAAAAATTCTAAATTAAAGTGAAATTTACTTCGGCTACGGTAGTGTGTTTCAATCAATAATTAATTTTTAAATTTAGAATGTTTTTGACTCAAGTACATACGCTCAACAATATTGCTTCCCTCTCCCGCAAGCGGGAGAGGGGAAAAACATTCCCGCCTCTGCGCATGCTCAGAGGTTGTAGATCCCCGTCTTGTAGCGCGCGAGGTTTTCCGGTTTGCGGAACCAGGCGATGGTTTCCCGCAGCCCGCGCGCGAAGCCTTCCCGTCCGCCATAGGCCGGCGTCCAGCCCATGCGTTTTTCGGCGTTCGCGTAGCTGGCGAAGAGGCGTTCGACCTCGCTTTTTTCCGGACGCAGCCGCGCTTCGTCGCAGACGATTTCGATCTCTGTTTCCATCAGTTCGGCAATCAGCCGCGCGGTGTCGCCGATGCTGATCTCAAAACCGCTGCCGATATTGGTAACGCAGCCCATCATGGCCTCCGCCCGCATCGCCTTGACGAAGCCTTCGACGGTATCGGCGACGAACGAGAAATCCCGCGTCGGCGTCACCGCGCCCAGCCTGATCCGCCGCTCTCCGCTGGCGATCTGCCCGATGATCGTCGGAATTACCGCGCGCGCCGACTGGCGCGGGCCGTAAGTGTTGAACGGACGCAGCACGGCAACCGGAGTCGCGAATGAGGAATAAAACGAGAGCGCGATCTGGTCCGCGCCGATCTTGCTCGCCGAATACGGTGATTGCCCTTGCAGGGGATGTTCCTCGGTAATCGGCACGAAGCGCGCGCTGCCATAAACTTCGCTGGTCGAGGTATGCACGACGCGGGAAACGCCCAGGTCGCGCGCCGCCTGGACGACGTTGAGCGTGCCCCGGATATTGGTATCGACGTAGGTGTCCGGCGAATGGTAGGAATAGGGAATCGCAATCAGCGCGGCCAGGTGCAGCACGGTGTCGCAGCCTTGCATCGCGTTCCTGACGCCGTGCGGGTCGCGGATGTCGCCAGAGAAGACTTCAAAGCGTCCGCGTAGTTCCGCGTCGCAATGGTCGAGCCAGCCCCAACTGTTGAACGAGTTGTAGCAGACGAAGGCGCGCACATCGTACCCATCGCGCACCAGCCGTTCGGTCAGATGCGAGCCGATGAAGCCATCGGCGCCGGTGACGAGGATTTTCATGCGCGCTCCTTCGCTTTCTCAGGCTTTCCCTTCTTCCTGCGCCTTTTTCTGCGCGGGCACTTCCGGCAGCGGCGCATTCGGGTCGATCGCGTCGAACTCGCGCACCACATCGTCGAGGAAGCCCTGGATGCGCAGGCACGCCTTGTCGGAGAAGGCAGCCGCAGCAGTTTCATCCGACATTACCGACATCCAGTCGTAGATCAGATGCGGGAAATGCAGCAGCGATCCGCGCAGCATGACGCCAGCGCCGGAAGCGCTCCGGCTGAGTTTGTTCCATTCCTGCGTGAAATCGGCGAGCTTCTGGAACACCTCGAGCTTTGTCGCGCAGGGACGCTCCAGCACCGTTTTCAGGCCATCGCGCAACGTATGGACGATTCCGTTGATGAAGCGGTGCAGGTCGTGCGCGGTGAATTCGTCGCGCTGCGCGAAGTTGGCGAGAACGTTCTCCACCATCGCCGCCTTCGCCGGAACATCGCCGGGGAAAACGAAGTTTTCCGGGCGCACCGGTTCGATGCCCTTGATCAGGACGCCATCGCTCAGGTTCCAGAGTTTTGCCTGCGGGTAGCGGGCGATATCCTGCTCCAGCCAGCTCAAACCCATTGCCAGCAACTGGTTGGTGCGCACCGTGCCGCCGAAGTTGCCGGGAACTTCGATGGGCATCTGGGCGCTGTCCCTCTTTGCCTCTTCGATCTGCTCGACATACGCGGAAGCCGCCTCGCCCGTGCCTTCAAAATAGAACGAACGGCTTGAGTGGTGATGTTCGGGATCCTTGGCGCCGAGGTCGATGCCGACCAGCGCAATGTTGCGCACGCCCAGTTGCAGCAGGAAGGAAACGGCGCCGTTGGCGACGTTCGGGAAGGTCTGTACCCGCATCCATTCGGGAGGGCAGCAGTCGCCGGCGACATCGGTGAGCTTGGTCACGAGCAAGCCTTCGGCGGCGCCGTCGAACACTTCCGGATGCAGCAGCGTCGGCCCGACGACCCGCACCTTGGCCAGAAATTCGGGCGAGACGGTGTAATGCATCGTTTCGGCGGTCAGGTACGGACGCTCGATTTCGATATGGAAATCGGGAACGATGCCGTAGCGTTCGAGCGCGGAAAGCGCCGAGCCGCAGGAGATGATCAGGGCCTTCTGCTCATGCGCGCGCACGAGCTCGATGAGTTGGTCGAGAGAGGGGCCGTTGGCGATGACAAACGCAAACGCCTTTTCATCGAGCGGCTTTTCCAGTTTGGCGATGCGGCGCTTGTCGTGCAGGTTGGCGATGGAATGGCGCACCGACAGATATTCGTCGTCGAAAAAGCCCCAGCCGCGATACATCAGCCACAGGCGTTCGACGATCCGCTTCTGGATCTGCTCGCTCAGATTGACGTCGCGCAGGCTGTGGAAGACGGAGACGCCGCCGAGGAAATACGGCGGCCAGAAATCCGATCCGACCATGAAGACGCCGCTCAACTGGTTGACAACCTCTTCCGGATCGCGCGACACGATCATCGAGAAACGGGTTTTGCCGCTGCGCAGATGATTGTTGTAGAGCGCGACATAATCGGTAAACCAGGTCGAAAGAATCGTGATGCCCGGCTCGGAATCGATCAGGATCAAATGGCGCACTTCATAGCGGTCGAGCAGTTCAAAAAGGTGCGAACCGTAGCCGGAACCGAACACGATCAGGATCGGGATCACGCCTTTGCCGAAGTCGGGGCGGGGCAGCAATTCCTGGTTTTCGCGCGCCTCGATGAATGCCCTGGCGATATCGCCCCTTGCGCGCCGGTCGAGGTCGGTCATGTAGTAATCGCGCAGATAGGCGTTGCTGCCGGCATATTCAATCAATGCTTCCGGCTGCTGGATCATCGAGATGATCCGGGTGCGCTCGCCGCTCTCGAAACCCTCCATTGCCTCGCGCGTGGTTCTCAGGATCTCCTGCAACGGCAATTTCTGCTGTCCAAGCTTGAATTCGATTTCGAGGTTCTCGCTCACCGACACGTCGACCTGGACCGTGAAGTTTTCGGGTTTTGTCAGATGCTCGTGGAAAACCGGAATCACCTGCTTGAAAAAGGCCATGTTGGCGGCATTGGTGGCCCGCATTTTCTCGATATATTTCTGCTGCATTTCCGACATAAAAAAGTCCCCCGGAAAGGATAATGTTGCGATCGTGGAATGGAAAAGCCCTGCTCGCGCTGCTGCGCGGCAGAAAAAGTCGTCTATTTTACGTCTTTTGGCGGAACACATTCCACTGCATCCCCCGGCCTTTTGTCGTGATGGCGGATTTCCGTTACGCTACGCCTTCTTTTTTTTCGCTCCACGAGCGCGCCATTCCTTCTCGAACCCGATGAACACCGATATTGCCAATCCCTGGATGTGGGGCGGATTCGCTCTTTTCGTTGTCGTCGCGCTTTCGGCCGACATCTTCATGCTGGAAAGGGAAGGCGCGCACCGCGTCAGCGCTGGCGAAGCGGTGCGCTGGTCGCTTTTCTGGGTAGCGCTTGCGCTCGTTTTCAATGCGGGCCTCTGGTTCTGGCTCGATGCCAGCGCCGGGCGGGAAATCGCCAATGTGAAGGCGACGGAATTCTTCACCGGCTACCTGATCGAAAAATCGCTCTCGGTCGACAATATTTTCGTTTTCCTGTTGATCTTCAATTCCTTCGGCGTGCCGCAGATTCTCCAGAAGGAAGCGATCATCATCGGCATCGTCGTCGCCATCGTGCTGCGCGCGATCATGATCCTGATCGGCGCCTGGCTCATCGGGGAATTTCACTGGATTCTTTACCTCTTCGGCGCGTTCCTGCTCTTCACCGGCCTCAAGATGCTGGCGGTTCCCGAGCACGATCCCGATATCGAAGGCAATGCCGCCCTGCGCTGGATGCGAGGCCACTTGCGGATCAGCGGGGAGTTCCACGGCGAAAGGCTGTGCTTCCTCCAGGAGGGCCGGCGCTGGTTTACGCCGCTCTTCGTGGTCGTCATCATCATCGGCATTACCGACGTGCTTTTCGCAGTCGACTCGATCCCTGCGATTTTCGCGATCACCACAGATCCCTTCATCGTCATGACTTCAAACATCTTTGCCGTCCTGGGCCTGCGCGCGCTCTACTTCCTGATTGCCGACATGGCCGCGCGTTTTCACCTGCTCAAATACGGACTGGCCATCGTCCTCATCTTCATCGGCGTCAAGATGCTGATCGTCGACTGGTTCAAAATCCCGGTTTTTTTCTCCCTTGGCGTCGTCACGCTCGTTCTTGCCGCCTCGGTTGCGCTTTCCTGGCTGAGCGCGAAGAGTCACGATCAAGGCGAACACAACACATGAATGCCATCGCGCCGGAAATTTCCGAAGCATCGAGCGCCGCCGGCCTGCTGCATCACACCTTCGGTTATCCCGCATTCCGGGGCAATCAGGAAGCCATCATCACGCATATCACCAGCGGCGGCGACGCGCTGGTGCTGATGCCGACCGGAGGCGGCAAATCGCTCTGCTACCAGATTCCGGCGCTGCTGCGCCCAGGCGTCGGCATCGTCGTCTCGCCGCTGATCGCGCTGATGCAGGACCAGGTCGACGCGCTCAACCAGCTTGGCGTGCGCGCCGCCTGCCTCAACTCGATGCTGGAATGGCAGGAAGTGCGCGAAATCGAGCGGCGGCTGTTCGCGCGCGAACTCGATCTTCTCTATATCGCCCCGGAGCGTCTCCTGAACGAACGTTCGCTGGGAATGCTCGACCGGCTCGAAGAAGCGCAGCAGATCGCCCTTTTCGCGATCGACGAGGCGCATTGCGTATCGCAGTGGGGCCACGATTTCCGGCCCGAATACCTCCAGCTCTCGGCGCTGCACGAACGCTACCCGCAAATTCCGCGCATCGCGCTGACCGCCACGGCGGACGAGGCCACCCGGCAGGAAATCGTGCTGCGTCTCGGCCTCGGCAACGCCCGCATCTTCGTCTCCAGTTTCGACCGGCCGAACATTCGTTACACCGTCGTCGAAAAGGACAAGCCGCGCCAACAACTCCTCGCCTTCCTGCGCGGGCATCTGGGCAACTCCGGAATCGTCTATTGCCTCTCGCGCAAAAAGGTCGAGGAAACCGCCGCCTGGCTCACCGGGCAGGGATATCCGGCCTTGCCCTACCACGCCGGCTTGCCGGCAGAAACGCGGACGGAAAACCAGCGCCGGTTCCTGCGCGAGGAAAACCTCATCATGGTCGCGACCATCGCCTTCGGCATGGGCATCGACAAACCCGACGTGCGTTTCGTCGCCCATCTCGACCTGCCCAAGAGCCTTGAAGCCTACTACCAGGAAACGGGCCGCGCCGGACGCGACGGCGAAGCCGCCGACGCCTGGATGAGCTACGGAATGCAGGATGTGGCGCTGCAACGCGCGCGCATCGACGAATCCGGCGCCCCGGAAGAACAGAAGCTGCTCGAAGCCCAAAAGCTCAACGCATTGCTCGCCTATTGCGAAGCGCCGCGCTGCCGCCGCGTCGTTCTCCTCGATTACTTCGGCGAAACACACGAGCCTTGCGGCAACTGCGACGTCTGCCTGGACCCGCCGGAACTCTTCGACGGCACCGTGGCCGCGCAAAAGGCGCTCTCCGCCGTCTACCGCAGCGGCCAGCGTTTCGGCGCCCTGCACATCATCGACATCCTTTGCGGAAAGGCCACCGACAAGGTGCGGCAATGGGGACATGACACCCTGCCCACCTTCGGCGTCGGCGCGGAATTCGACCCTGCCGGCTGGCGCGCGATCCTGCGCCAGCTCGTCGCCGCCGGTTTCCTGCGCATCGAACTGACCGAACACGGCGCCCTCAAGCTCACCGAGAGCGCGCGCGCCGTCTTCAAGGGCGAACGCCGCGTCGAACTGCGGCGCTACCTCAAGATCTCCGCCAAAAAGGAAAAAAGCGTTGCGAAAAAACGCATCGAGGAACTCCTGGAACTCGGCCCCGAGGCCCTTGCCTCCTTCGAGGCGCTACGCCGCTGGCGCTTTGAAACGGCAAAAACGCAGGGCCTTCCGGCCTACGTCATCTTCCACGACAAAACCCTGAAGGAACTCGCCCTCCACCGCCCCACCTCCCTCGCCACACTTGCAGAAACTCCCGGCGTCGGCGCCGCGAAAATCGAACGCTATGGGAAGGAATTGCTGCGCTTGCTGGCGCGGGGATGAAGCTTGCTGGCGCTCTTTTATTTTCTAAATTTGTTTAAATAATTCTTTATTGTAAATCACTACTGTAGCTGACTATTATTTAAGTAAATTTAGAAAATTGGATGAAAAAAAACAGCAGTCTTTACATTGACCATTGGAGCGAACAAGCATGGCCTGAAGTCTCATTCGAACAAGATTGCCTCGATTCTGGCCAGTACTTCATCGACGATGGCCTGCGGTACTGTTTCCTTGAGGCGCGCATTCCGCGCTCGCCAGTCCAGCGTCTTCAATTGGTGGCAGTGCACAGCGCCTTGGGTGTCGGTGCCAGACCCCATCAGCGTAACAACAGTTCCGTAGGTGCGGGCAGCAGCAGCGGCTCCCTGCGAAATTGGGCAAATCATCGCCAGCCCTTGCTGGTTAAAAATTTTGCCGCTCAGAACCAGTCCGAAGTGCGGGCCTTTCATCTCCCGGCCGGAGGACGGGTCAAAATCCAGATGCACGATGTCGCCACGGTTCGGCAGATACGCCATTAGCCGTCCTCCAGTCCAACCGAGGGCATTTCATCCCAGCCTTCGACACGCGGAAGCCCTTGGGGCATTTCAGCCATCAGGTCGGCCAGCTTGTAACGCGGGCGTGTCGGCGCCTCGACGGACATCTTCTTGCCCATGAGATGAAGTTCAACCTGGGAGCCTTCGCCCAGGCCGTTCTGGTCAATGAACGCCTTGGGCACCGTCATTACGAGCGAGCCACCAGCCTTGCGCAGGGTTTGAAGCATACGAACCTCCTGTCGATTACAAGTGCAAGTTCTATTTTAGGTGAACTCGATGTTTTATTGAAGTAGGACATTCACGAAGACAATCATGCAAGCTGTTTGACCCGGTACTGGCTATTCCTCGCAACCCTTCAGCCCTTTTTGCGCGCGAATGAACTCCGGCGAAAAAAGCTCCGTCACCAGCAAGCTCTTCCCGCCAAAGCGGAATGCCGAACGGCGTGCCCAGAATTCCGGGGGATGCGCCGCAAGGGCTTTTGAGGCTTCCTCGTAAAAGGGGTGGCGGCGGTCGATGCGGGAGAATTGCAGCGGGCCGCGCTCGAAGCCGGGGTGTCCGAACAGAAGATCGCCGAGCGAGCGGTTTCCCCGATTCTGCAACCAGCGCCGCAAGGGCCAATGGATTTCGGCGGAATAAACGGTCCAGGCGAAAACCGCCGGACGGCCATTGCAGAAGAGCACGACCTTGCGCACCTTGATGCGTTCGCGTGGAGAAAGGCCGAGGCAGGAAGCGGCTTCGGAGAAAACGGCGTAAGGATTTCGGGAGAGCGCCGCAATACGCGCGTTTTCGGGTTTCTGCGCCTTCACATGAAAAGGCCCGCAGCCGCGCAAGCGCATGGAGAGCGAGCCGCGTTCGCGCAGCCAGGAAGAGTGCGTCGCCTCCGAGGCGGCGCATGGAAGAAAGTCGCTCCACGAAGCCGCGCGCGAAAAGCCTCGCCCCATTACCGCCATCCGGCCCTGCGCGTGAATCTCAATGCCCGATCCGCTCCAGGCCGCCGACCGACATTCCAGGCTTGATGCCGCGTACCGCGAACCAGCCCATGTTCATTTCCAGCGCGTAACGCGCCGGAGAGCGCGCGCAGTGGGTGTCTTCGGTTTCCGGTTCCATGTCCTCGATGTTCAGGATTTTTCCCTTGGCGTCGATAAACGCGACCGACAGGGGGATCAGCGTATTTTTCATCCACATGCACTGGCTGCCGTCGGATGGGAAAACGAAGAGCATGCCTTTCCCGGAAGCCATGAAGGTGCGCTGCATCAGGCCGCGTGTGCGCTCCTCAAGGCTGATGGCGACTTCGGCGTCGATGCGGTGGATTCCAATATCAATCTTCGCATGCCCGAATTCGCCGCCCTGCGCGCCCGCCAGGCGGGGTTGCCCGAAAAGCAGGCTCGCCAGCGCTGCCACGGCGGCAAATCCGCGACTCCAATACCGGGATCTCATTTGTCGGAAAACTCGAATTTGGCCATCGTCTCGAAGACGGATTCGTAACGGGGCCAGAGTTCCTTTTCTGTGCTGGCGATGCTGATGACGACCACATCCTTGTTCTTCTCCCACGCCAGGGAGTAAAGATAATGCTTGGGTCCTTCTTCCGTTTCGAGGCAGGAGCGGGTGTAGCTTCCGTCTTTCCAGTCCGGGCAAACTTTCAGCACCTTTGTCGCCACCTTGCGCTTCTGCTCGATGAAGCTATAGGCGAAGCCTTCTCCGCCCTCTCCGGTCTTTTTCTGGATGGAGGGAAAAGCCTGGACATGCACGCCGGTCGTATACGTCTCGTCGCTTCCGTCCTCGAGCGAAAAAGTCCAACTGTACGAGGTCTCCATACGGGTTTCCTTGTAATGCCAGTTGGCCGGACGTTTGATCCTGGCGCCGATCTGATCGAGCGAGAAATCCACGAGCGGCTGCTCCGGCGCATTTTCCTGGGCACAGGCAATTCCGGCGCAGAAAAGAAACAGCGCCAGCGCTCTCGAAAGGTCATGGATGTTTGTCATATGAATGATCAAGGCAGATAAAAGAAAAATCGCGTTACATCATCACTTTGCCGCGCTTGCGCATGGGCTTTGCGTCAAGGCAGAATGCTTTCTGCACCTTCAGGCGGCAGCTTTTTGCGTGTTCAGATGCGATCATTTTATAAACAACGACACAGGAATACAAACGCCGGGCAGACTGTCCCTGAGCACGATAAATCCCAAGGGCTTGCCTTGAACGTGCCGCCCCGTGCGGACAGGGACAGGCGCTGGCAATGATCGAAATTTCTTCTCAATTTTATTCAAAAGAAAACCCCTCCTGAAACACCGGAATTTGATATGTCCCCCGATTTTGCAAAAACTGATCCCGGAAACCTGCTTCAATCTCCTTTCCCCCTGGTTCTCCCCGACTGGCAGGCCCCCGCCCATGTGCGCGCCTTTGTGAGCACGCGCCGGGGCGGCATCAGCGAAGCGCCTTTCGCCGATTTCAACCTTGCCGCCCATGTCGGCGACGCGCCGGAGGCGGTTGCGCACAACCGTCTCCTGTTGCGCACGCTGCTGCCGGCGGAACCGCTGTGGCTGGAGCAGGTGCATGGCGCCGCCGTCTTCGATAGTGCAGCGGGTTCCCCCCCGCTTGTGCCGCCGATTGCCGACGCGATCGTTGCGCGCGCCCCGGTGCAGCGCGGCGGCGCTGTCTGCGCGATCCTGAGCGCCGACTGCCTGCCCGTGCTCCTCTGCGACCGCGACGGAACCGCCGTTGCCGCCGCGCACGCCGGTTGGCGCAGCCTGGCAGCGGGCGTCCTTGAAGCCGTGGCGCGGCGTCTGGACATTCCCGGCGCGCAACTCATGGCCTGGCTTGGCCCTGCCATTGGCGCCGAATCCTTTGAAGTCGGCCCCGAAGTTCGTGCCGCCTTCCTTGCCCATGACCCGGCGGCAGAACAGGCGTTCCGGAAAAGTGGGGCAACGGAAAAATGGCATGCGGATCTCTATCTTCTTGCCCGCCAACGCCTGAACGCGCTGGGCATTCATTCCATCAGCGGCGGCGGATTCTGCACCTTGCGCGACAGCTCCCGCTTTTTCTCCTACCGCCGCGACGGCCTCACCGGACGCATGGCCAGCGTGATCTGGCTGGACGAGTCTTGAGAAGGCGAACCGAAACGGCCCCGATTTTCTATTTTTCTAAATTACTATAATAATTTTCCGTTAAAACTCGCTACAGTAGCGAAAAATTCTTTAAGTAAATTTAGAAAATCTGCTCTTCCGAAATTTTATTTTGTCCCGATCCGCGCGGGTGGAGGGCGGGCGCCGGGGGAGAGGGTGAGGACTTCGTAGCCGGTTTCGGTGACGAGGATCGTGTGTTCCCACTGTGCCGAGAGGCTGCGATCCTTGGTGACGACGGTCCAGCCGTCGCTGAGGGTGCGGATGGCGGCGCGTCCGGCGTTGATCATCGGTTCGATCGTGAAGATCATTCCCGGCTTCAACAGCGGGCCAGTGTTGGGGATGCCGTAATGCAGCACCTGCGGGGCTTCGTGGAAGCTGCGGCCGATGCCGTGACCGCAAAATTCGCGTACGACCGAATAGGAATTTTGCTCTGCGTATTTCTGGATGGCCGCGCCGATGTCGCCCAGGCGGGCGCCGGGGCGGACGGCGGCGATGCCGAGCCACATGCACTCGAAGGCGATTTCGGTCAGCCGCGCCGCCTGGATCGACGGCTCGCCGATGATGAACATGCGGCTGGTGTCGCCGTAGAAACCGTCCTTGATGACGGTGATGTCCAGATTCATGATGTCCCCATCCTTCAGGGCACGATCGCCGGGGATGCCGTGGCAGACCTGCTGGTTGACCGAGGTGCAGGTCGCTTTCGGGTACGGGGTGTGGCCGTCCGGGGCGTAGTTGAGCGGGGCCGGGATCGTTCCCTGGACATTGCTCATGTATTCGTGGCAAAGCCGATCCACTTCGCCGGTGGTCATTCCGGAGCGGATCTGCGGGGTGATGAAATCGAGGACTTCCGCCGCCAGCCGGCAGGCGATGCGCATCTTTTCAATTTCTTCCGGGGTCTTGATGAGGATGTTCATGGTGTCGAGGCTTTCGTAGGGGACGCCGCCCTCGGCGTCCCGCATCATTGGCGCGTTCATGATTTTTCAAGCGGGACGCCGAGGGCGGCGTCTCCTGCACCATGATCTGCTGGCGGGTTGACAAGTTGAATGGATAATCGCCTTTACAAAACCCCGCTGCGCTTGAAGTCGAGGTAGCGGTTGACGAGTGCGATCGGCAGCGCCGACGGGATGACATCGAGAATGTGCGCGCCGCTGCGCTTCAGGCGTTCGAGCGCAGTCTTGCGGGCCTTGAGATAGGCGAGCGCGGCGGCAGTCTCGATGCCACTGTCGAAATCGCGGACCGGACGCGCCGCCATTTGTTGCACCGCGCTTTCCCTGAGATTGGCGACCAGCACCAGGTGACGGCGGCGCAGCACCTCGACGGCAGCGCGCAATTCCTCGTCGTCCTCGTCGCGCAGGTTGGTGAGGATCAGGACGAGCGAGCGCTTGTGGGCAATGCGCGAAAGTTGCGCGGCGGCACTCCGGTAATCGGGGGTGTTCGTCCCCGGTTCGAGGTCGAAGAGGCATTCCATCAGGCGATTCTGCATCGCGTGGCCCTTTTGCGCGGGAATGACGCGGGAATCGTGGCCGAAGCTGATGCAGCCGACGGCGTCGCCCTGGCGCAGCGCGACGTGGGCGAGCAGCAACAGCGCGTTCAGCGCCTCGTCGAAATGCGAGAGCGCGCCTTCTTCCCTGGCGCGCATCCGGTTGCCGCAGTCGAGCAGGAACATGATCTGCTGGTCGCGCTCATCCTGGTATTCGCGCGAGATCATCTTGCCAATCCGCGCGGTCGCTTTCCAGTCGACCTGGCGCGGAGTGTCGCCTTCGCGGTATTCGCGCAACTGGTGGAATTCCAGCCCTTCGCCGCGCCGCCGCCGCCGCTTGATGCCGATCTGGCTCAGGCGGTTGTCGGTGGCCAGCAGCGCGTATTTGGCGACGGCGGCGAAATTGGGATAGACGCGCGCCACGCAGGATTCTTCGATGAAGACGCGGCGGCGCGTCAGGCGCAGCGGCGAATCGATCAGGAGTTCGATACCGGCAAAAACCTGTTCGCCGCGCGCGGTGAAGCGCAACTGATAGGAAGCGGTGGCGCGGCTCTGCGGCGCGAGGACGAAATCGAGCGGCAGGCCGTCGATGTCGCAGCCGGGAGGGTAATGGTCGAAGACGCTGACGAAACGCCGCTGCCGGGTCGGGTTTTCGATATCCAGGGCGATTTCGCGCCAGACGCCGACCGGCTGCGCGTGCTGCGAGCGCGCAAACTTGCGCGTCACGAGCGGGAGCGGACTGCGGGTTTCGACCCAGGCGTCGAACAGGATGAGGAGAAGGAGCGTTCCGCCTGCCGCCGCCCAGGGAGTCACGAGCGCCGGCCAGAAGGCCGCCGCGCCCGCAAGGGCCAGCCACAGCCAGAGCAGCCGCAGCAGGAGCGGCGCGGGGCGCAAGGCAGAGCGCGGAGTGGAGGGCGGAGTTGGCTGCATTCCCGGATTCATCGCGTCATTGGCGCGGCACTTCGACGTGTTCGAGCAGCGTCGCGAGCAGTTGGTCGGGCGTGCGGCCTTCCATCTCGAAATCGGGCGAGAGGGTGATCCGGTGCCGCAGCGACGGAGGGGCGACGGCCTTGATGTCTTCGGGAGTGACGAAATCGCGTTCTTCGAGCACCGCCGCCGCGCGCGCGGCGCGGATCAGCGCGATCGAGCCGCGCGGGCCTGCGCCGATGGCAATGCCCGGCCAGTCGCGGGTCGCGCGGACGATCCGGGCGGCATAGTCGGTGATGCGGTCATCGACGGTGATGCTGGCGGTGATCCTCTGGATGGCGCTGATCGTCTGCGGCGCAACGACCGGCTGCACCGCCTCGACATTGAGCGCGTCGCCCACCTGGTGGCGCGTCACGCAGTCGATCATCCTCCGTTCCTCTTCGAGGCTTGGGTAGTCGATCAGCACCTTGAGCAGGAAGCGGTCGAGCTGCGCTTCGGGCAGGGGATAGGTGCCTTCCTGCTCGATCGGGTTCTGCGTCGCCATGACCATGAACGGGCGCGGCAGGGCCTGCGGCTGGCCTTCGATCGTCACCTGTTGTTCCTGCATCACTTCGAGCAGCGCCGCCTGGGTCTTTGCCGGGGCGCGGTTGATTTCGTCGGCGAGCAGAAGGTGCGTGAATACCGGCCCGCGCCGGATGCGGAATTCCTGCGCCTTCATGTCGTACAGCGCATGGCCGGTGACATCGGAAGGCATCAGGTCGGGGGTGAACTGGATGCGCGAGAAACTGCCGTTGAAGGTTCGCGCGAGCGCGCGGAAAAGCAGGGTTTTCCCCAGTCCGGGAACGCCTTCGACCAATACATGTCCACCGGCAAACAAGGCAATCAGCGTATGCCGCAGCACCGCTTCCTGGCCGATCAGCGCGCGGCCGATTTCTTCCTTGAGCCGTTGCGCGACGCGCCAGGTCTTTTCCAGGTTTTCCCCGAAAGAGGAAGTTCCGCCGGCAGGCGGCGTCGAAACGGAAGCAGCATCGACAGGCGGTGTGGAAAGGGGAGCATTGCCGGTAGACGGAAGGCCGGAAGCGGTGTTGGAAGCGTCGTTCATGATGGTTTGTTCCTCAGAGATGTTTTTTCAGGATTTCCAGAAGCCGGGCATCTTCGGTAAATTTTTGCGCATCGCGCGTGCGCGCCGGGTCGAGCGAGGCCGCGACGGCCTCTTCGTTCAGGCCGCCCAGGGGTGTTTCCTGCCGGCGGATGAATTCAACGATCTCGCGGGCAAGTTCCCGGTTTTGCAGACGCGCCCATTGGGGGCGCCGCCAGACGAGGTGGCGCATGAAATCGTCGAGCAGATTCAGGTAGAGCTGGCGGCCATCGTCATGGCGCCACAGATAACGCGCCGAAGCGGCGACATGTTCGACGATGCTGCGGCGCGATGTTTGCGGCGCGGGCAACAGCGGCCCGAAGCGTCTCGATGCCATCCACAGCCAGAGGACAAACAGCGCGGCAGACGCGGCAAGCACCGTCCAGACGCGCTCCGTCAGCCATTTCCAGAGCGAGGGAACATCGTCGTCGCCGTAGACGAACCAGATTTCCTTTCCCGCGACGGGAGCCGCAAGCCAGCTCAGGAGCGCGGCATGATCGCTCTCGCCGATGCTGGGGTTGCGCAGGAAATAGAGGCTGGACAACACGGTGATGCTGCCTTTGCCGACGGTATAGTCCAGCGCGAAGTTTCCGCTGTTTTCGCTGTCGGAATCCTCCACGATGCGCAAGCGCCATTGTGTGTCGTGGCCGTTATCGAACAGACGCTGCCGGATCGGGTATCCCAGGTGCAGAAGCTCGCCGCCAGGCAATGCGATCCTGGTGTTCTCCGGCGCGGGGCAGCGCTGTGAAGCGCCGGGTTTCGTGTCTTTCGATATTCCGACCGGATCCGGAATCACGGCCTCGTCGTCATCTTCTTCGTCATCCTCGCCTTCATCCCCATCCTTCCCGTCTTTCCCGTTCCGCGAGCGGTAGGAAGTGGAGAAATCCAGGAAGGAGAGCAGGGGATCGTCGCTGGCGGATTCGTCCTCGTTTTTGCAGCATTTCTGCTTCTTGTTGAACGCGCTGCCGGATTCGGGGATGCCGATCAGATGTCCGCCTTCCTCCCGCACCCAATGCAAAAGCATTTCGTTCTTCTCCGGCGTCAGCCAGAAACGCGAAGAGGCGAAAAACAGCGTTGCGCCGGGCGGAGGCGCTTCGCGCAGCAGCGATACGAATTTCACGCGCGCGCCATAACGCTCATACAGTCTTCCCGCCGCGAGCACCGGATTCTGCCTGGCCTCGCCGTGATAACCGACCTCGATTTTTTCCTCGACGAATTCGAGGGAGGAATAAAGCCAGAAGCAAAGGCCCGCGAGGGCGAGCAGCAAGATGGCGAGGAGGATTTTCCGGGCGTGCGTTTTCATGAGGAGGCGGCCTGCCCGGCTTCCATCGCAGACGGGGCCTCGCTGCGAAGGGTGGAAAGGTGCCGGAAGCCGGCAAGCAATCCGCCGATTTCCGCCGGTGGACGATGCGCGTAGGCCAGGCGCAGCCAGGCGCGGGTCAGATCGCCGATATATTCCCGCAGCAGCGGAAACGCGCGGATGACGGCCTGGCGGATTTCCTGTTCCGTCGCGCCCCGTGGCAATTCGACGCGGTGCTGCTCGCCCAGCATCAGCAGCGTGCCGCGATAGAGAAGGCTGATCGCCTCGGCTTTCCGGCCTTCGGCCCAGTAACGTTGCGCGGTGGAGGGAATGTCGTCGGGCAGGGGAATTTCTTCGTCCAATGCGCTATCCCTTTGTTGCCGCAGGGAGATTTCCCGGCATGCCCCGCCGCCCCAGCCCAGATAGGCCGCCCAGCGCCGCCAGCGCAGCAGCAGGAAAAAAACGAGCGCAAAAGCGGCGCACCAGATCAGGATTTCGCCCGCATTGGAGAAAAACCGGTTGAAATCGAGCGGCTTTGAAGGCTCATCGCTGCCGAACCATTTTTCAAGAAGCTCGCGGAGCCAGTCCAGCAGCTTGGCGAACCAGCCGTCGGATTCCTGTTTCTCGCCCTTGATCCACTTTGGGGTCTTGACGGTTTCGGTGTGCTCGAATTCCGGCGCGGACAGGATGGCGTCGATATCCTCCTGCGCCTTTTGCGCGAATTCCGGACGCGACGAAGGCGGAAGGAGGGGAAGGGGAGAAGAGGCCGGAGTTGTGGTTGCGGCCGCAGTTTGCGCCGGCACGTCCGAAGGGACGGCCTGTTCTGCGGCGAGCGGCGCGCAACAAAACAGGAAACACAGCGGCAGCGCGGCGAGGCGAGGCAGGAGAGCGAAGGGCTGCGTTTTCATGCCGCCATTTTCTCCCGGGAGTTTTCCTGCTCCAGCCTCGCAGCCAGTGTGCGAAAACCGAGTTCGATATCCCACCCTTCGAGTTCGGCGCGGCGATTGAGATACAGCGAAAAACCCGCCGCCGCGTACAGTGGCTCGATGGTGCTGATGGCGAACAGGAATCCGGCGGATATGAGCGCCGTAGGCCAGGCCGATTCCGAGAAAAAGGCTTCGAAGCTCGAGGAGGCGAACTCGGGCGGAATCAGGATGTAGACGAAAATGAGGGCGCCGAGGAAGAGCGCCTGTTCAAAAATCGAGCAAACGAAGAGCAGCGAGAAAGCGGTGCCGCTGGCGTTGCGCCCGAGCACCTGGAAGCGCCGCCGCCGCGCCTTTTCCTTGAGTCCTTCGAGTTGCCAGACGGGAATATGGAAGCTGCGCAAGGGATTGAAACGCCGCCAGCTCAGGTCGCGCAGCAGGCCGGAGCGCCAGAAGATATCGGGAAAGGCCCGCAGCACCGCACGCCAGCGCAGCATTTCGCCGAACACGGCGCGGCTCAAGACCAGAAGCAGGACGCGGTCGTAAAAGGGTTTCAACCACCACAGGACCAGGATCGCCAACTGCCATTGCCATCGCCACTGCGGGGAACTGCCTTCGGAGTTTCCGAAAAATTCGCCCAGGACCGTGCCCAGTATCGCCGCCAGCGCCAGCGCCGGCAGCAGCGCGGTCAGCCATGCGGCATAGACGGCGCGGCGGTGTTGCTGGATCAGGGCCAGCCCGAGGTCGAGCGCTTCCCACGGCGTGCGGGAACGGATGTCGACGGTCAGATCTTCAGGACGCATTCCGTTTTCCCATGAACAGAAAATAGGCAGCGACAAGCGCCCAGAGGAGGCCGCCCACGATGAATTTTCCGGAGGGCGGCAAATAGGCGCCGGAAGACCAGAAGGCTTCGATAAACGCGGCGATGAAGAACATGACGGCGGCGCCATAGACGATTTGGACTGCCGGACGCGCGGCCTCAATCAGCGCTTCGACGCGGCGTCGCCGTCCCGGCGCGATGAGCGCGCGGCCAAGCATCAGCCCGGCCATGCCGCAGAGCATGATGGCGGTGAGCTCGAATGCGCTGTGCGCGATGACGAACTGAAAAAAGCGCACGGCGGATTCCTGATGGATCAGATGCGCCGCGACTGCGCCGAAAATCAGGCCGTTGAACGTCAGGTAAAACAGGGTGCCCACGCCGTACAGCAGGCCGGCGGCGAAGCACTGGAAGCCGATCGAGGTGTTGTTCTTGATATAGAAACCGAACATGACGAGATTCGATCCCGCATCGCGCCCTCCCAGGGAGCCGGCCTTGCTGGCGGCGGAATCCTTGAGGGGGGAATACATCTCCTCGAAGGAAGTCACCTCGGAGTGGTCGAAAATGCTGTAGACCATTTCCGGCTGCAAATAGACAAGGAGCGCCATCGCCAGCGCCGGCAGGTAGAAGAGCGCGCTGGCGGCCCAGAAGAGGCGCGCGTGCTCGCGCACCAGCGCAGGAAAATCGCGCGCCGCGAAACGGATGATGTTGCCCGCGAGCCTGCCGCGCGCGGCGTACAGTGTTTGATGTCCCGCCAGCGCAAGCCGGTCGAGGCGCTCGATCAGTGCCGGCGGGTAATGCCGCTCGCGCGCCAGCGCCAGATGCTGGCAGACACGGCGGTACAAGGCGGGCAAGGCGCCGGACGGTTCGGAAGGGTTCTCCGCTTTTTTCCGTCTCCTTTTGCGCGCGCCGTCGATCAGGGTTTCAAGATCCTGCCAATCCTTCTCGTAGCGCTGCGTAAATTCGTTTGGCGTCATCATGGCGTGTTCAGCGTTCTCCCAGCAGATGCCGCGCGTAGCCGATCAGGGCGGGAACGTTGCCCTGCGCCCGCTCTCGCCGGTTATCGGCAGGAACGAGCGCAGGCCCAAGGATTTGCGCCAGTTCTTCGGCGCGTTCCGGCGTCATCCTGGGAATGCGCGCGGCAAAGGAAACGATCAGTTGTTGCTCCGTCGAAGACAGGCGCACCGGTAATGGCAAGGGTTGGCCCGGGGGCAATTGCGGCGCCTTTTTCGGCTTTTCCCGGTAAACCACTACGGTGCGCGCGACAAGATCGCCAAGGCGTTTGAAATCCCGGTTCAACAGCAGCGCGCAGAGTCCAAAGGCATAGAGAAACGGCAGGAAGTCGACGGCGCGCAACAGATTGCGCACCATCGAACCGGACCAGCCGACAGGAACGCCGTCATCGTGCAGCACGGTCAGCCCAAAGGCGCGTTTGCCGGGCGTTGCGCCGTCGGCATAAACCTCGAAGAGCACCGGATAAAACCATTCGAGAAAAAAACTCAGGGTCAGGAACAACCAGATGCCGAAGCTGCCCATCCAGCCAAACATCATGCCCAGAAGGGCATAGATGGCGATCCGGAGAAGAAGGTCGAGCAACCACGCCAGCGCGCGCGGCACCGGCCCGGCCAGCCGCAGAAGGATATGGACGCCTTCAGGGGTTTCGATGACGCGCAGCGTGTCAAGCATGGGCTTCTCGTTGGAAAACTTCAGAGTCTACCGGATTTCCCGCAATCGGCATATTTTCCGGGTTCATTGGCGGCGCCTCAGTTTGAATGTTTTAAATGGTTTTCCGTAGGGGCGACCTGGGGTCGCCCGAGCCTATCGCCGCCTGTTGCCGGTTGCATATCATTAACAGTTTTGCCAATTCAGGATCATTCCATGCGGGAGTGTTTGCCCATGCAGGGGCGACCACAGGTCGCCCCTGCAACGCCGTAAATTTAAACGAAGACACTACCGGTTCATTGAACACCTGTCGAGCGCAATCCCCGCCATTCATGGCGGGGTCAGCGAGACATGGCGTGACAGGCGCCAAAGGCGCCCCACACTGTGTCGAGGAATCCCCAAGCTTCAGCTTGGGGTGACTCAATGATGCCCGCCCGAAGCCCACTGGTTTTTCGGTGACAATTTTCTAAATTACTATAATAATTCTTTATTAAAATTAACCACAGTAGCGAAATATTATTTAAGTAAATTTAGAAAATTTGACGGAAACAAAAACGGCAGCGGGGATGCCGCTGCCGTTTTTATCCGGTGGATTATCTTTCCGCAGACTCGCTCAGGCCAAAAGCCTTGTGCAGGACGCGCACCGCGAGTTCCAGGTATTTCTCGTCGATGATGACGGAAATCTTGATTTCGGAAGTGGAAATCATCTGGATGTTGATTCCCTCTTCGGCCAGCGCGCGGAACATGCGGCTGGCGACGCCGGGGTGCGAGCGCATTCCGACGCCGACGGCGGAAACCTTGCAGATCTTGTTGTCGCTCAGCACTTCACGGGCATTGATCTGCCCCTTGACGGTATCGAGAATCCTGAGCGTTTTCGGCAATTCGACGCGGGCGACGGTGAAGGAAAAATCGGTCGTGCCATCGTGGCTGATGTTCTGGATGATGATATCGACATCAATGTTGGCTTCGGCCACGGCTTCCAGGATCTGGCAGGCGATTCCGGGGCGGTCAGGAACGCCGAGAATGGTCACTTTCGCTTCGTCCCGGTTGAAAGCGATGCCGGAGATGATCGGTTGTTCCATGGGATTTTTTTCCTCAACGGTGATGAGCGTGCCTTCGCCTTCATCCTGAAAGCTGGAGAGGACGCGCAGTTTGACTTTGTATTTTCCGGCGAATTCGACCGAGCGGATTTGCAGCACCTTGGAGCCGAGGCTGGCCATTTCCAGCATTTCCTCGAAGGTGATCGAATTGAGTTTTCTCGCCTCCGGCTCGACGCGCGGGTCGGTGGTATAGACGCCGTCGACATCGGTGTAGATCTGGCATTCGTCGGCTTTCAGCGCCGCCGCCAGCGCCACGGCGGAGGTGTCGGAACCGCCCCGGCCGAGCGTGGTGATGTTGCCTGCCTCATCCGCGCCCTGGAAACCGGCGACGACGACGACATAACCGGCCTGAAGATCGCGGCGCAGGCGCTCATCGTCGATGGAGAGAATCCGCGCCTTCGTAAAGGTGCTGTCGGTCAGCACGCGCACCTGCGGGCCGGTGTAGCTTTTCGCCTTGAGACCTTCTTCCTGGAGGGCCATCGACAGGAGACCGATCGTCACCTGCTCGCCGGTGGAGGCAACCACGTCGAGTTCGCGCGGATCGGGCTGCGGCGAAATTTCCTTTGCCAGCGCGATGAGGCGGTTGGTTTCGCCGGACATTGCCGAGGGAACCACGACGATGTCGTGTCCCTGCGCCTTCCAGCGCGCGACACGCTTGGCGACATTCCTGATGCGGTCGGTGGAACCGACCGAGGTGCCGCCGTATTTCTGGACGATCAATGCCATAAAGGAACCTGAAACGGATAAGGACGGGAAGGGCGTAAAAACGGGAACGGGGCGGATCAAGCTGGCCCGGCGGGCCCGAAAAAAAAACGTGCAATCCTAGCATGTACGGCTTGTTTCGTGGGAAAAAAATGTCATCAGGACAAGATCGTATCCAGAATGCAACAATGAGCACACTCCCTAGCTAAATTGATTAAATGCCAGTTGCAACCCTATCCGAATAGTTTATATACTGTGATGCCTATAACTTAAGTTATAGAACCTCAGCTAGTCTCGGATGGCATGAAAACGGCGGGGTAACCCGTTTGATTCCTGCTTGTGTTCCAAAAAGAAAGGGTTGTCATTATGAATAATGCTGTGAAACCTCCGGAAAAAATCGATCCACGCGACATTCGTCGCAAACTCGGTCTGAACCAACAGGAATTCTGGTCAAAGATCGGCGTAACCCAGAGTGGCGGATCACGTTATGAGAGCGGGCGCAAGATTCCGAAACCCGTGTGGCAATTGCTTCGCCTGGTACATGTCGAAGGAATCGATATCCAGAAATTGAAGCGCGAAGACTGGGAAGTCGTCGAATATCTGAAAGCCGAAGAGCCGGAGCTTTTCAAGAAATACAAGCGTTCTGCCAAGGGCAAGAAGCCCGCCTGAAACGAAATCGCCTGCGGGATTCAGGGATTGACGACAACGTCAAATCCAATATCCCTCAGGCGTTGCGCGAAGTTTTCGAGTGTTTCGGCAGGCAGGGCGGACAATCGTCCGGCCTTATCCTGAAATGAGGGGCGTGCAAGACCGTAAAGGTGCACGCCCCTGATCTTTTGTGCTTCGGAAAGCTTGTCGCGGACTCCGGCCAGGAAATCCACGTAGGCGTTTTCTTCCTCGATGTCCGGGGCCTTGCCATCCACGGCGAACCAGCAACTTTGAATCCAGGTCGGCGCGAGCGCGCAGCAGGTGCGCAATTTTCTTTCCACCGTTTCCGGCGACCCGCGCACGCAGTTGACGGCGCTCATTCCTGCCCTCGTCGCGCGATCTAGTTTGAACCAGACTTCCCCGCCCGCCGCCGCGAGGCGGGAGATGCCGTCGCACACTGTCGCGCGGTGCAGGAAGCTGCCGTTGGTGATGAGACGCAACGGGACGCGCGGCAGCAATCCGGATTCTTCCATCACACGCCTCGCGGCGGCGACTGCGCCGGGAAATTCGGCGGCGCTGGTCGGCTCTCCGTTGCCGGAAAAGGCGACATCTTTCAGTACCTGCGCCTCTGCGGGCGATTCCCGCCGCAGAAAATCGCCGGCCTGCATCGCAGCGAGGCTGGCCCGCAATTCTTCCTCCAGCCGTGCCAGATCGACCGGCGGCGGTCCGCCGCGCCGCAGGCCGGGCACCTGGCAATAAATGCAGGCCCAGTTGCAGGCGTTATTCGGGTTGAGATTGATCCCCAGCGAGACGCCTCCCGAACGCCGGGAAAGCACCGTATAGACATAAGTTGCCTGCGAATCGGAAAGCGGGCTCTTGCGGCTGTGGTCGTGGATGCTCAGCATGATGATCGGGCGAGGAAGGCGTATCGGGCGGGTTTTCGGGAAAAGGACTCCATACCCGCAATGATATAATCGCAGGCCCTTTTTTTACACGATCCCGTCTGTGCATATCACTCGTCGCCTCGAATTCGATGCGGGGCACCGCATCCCCGACCACGGCAGCCAATGCCGTCATCTGCACGGGCACCGTTATGCAATCGAAATCACCCTGTCCGGCGAAATCATCCACCGCTCCGGCGATGCCGCCAATGGCATGGTCATGGATTTTTCCGAAGTGAAGAAGCTGGCCAAAGAACACCTGGTCGACGCCTGGGATCACGCCTTTCTGGTTCATGCGGACGATACCCCGGTGCTCGGCTTCCTGAACACCCTGCCCGGACACAAGACCGTCGTCCTCGATTGCGTCCCGACCGCAGAAAACCTGGCCCGCACAGCCTTTCGCATTCTCGACGCGATCTACCGGGACACCTACGGCAATCACCTGCGCCTTGAGCGCGTCCGCCTTTACGAGACCCCAAACTGCTGGGCGGACGCGCTGCGGGAAGATTGAGCGTTGCCTGTATCGCCAGCGTGTAGGATGGGTAGAGCGCAGCGAAACCCATCATTGCCATAAATCATTTTTTGTTTGCGATGGGTTTCGCTTTCGCTCTACCCATCCTACGTGGCTTTTGGAAAATTTTCTAAATTACTTAAATAATAGTCCGCTACAGTAGTGGCGTTACATCATAAATTCTTTAGCCAAATTTAGAAAATCCAGCGCTTTACGCCGCTCCCGTCTCCTACGAATTTTCTTCCAGCGTGAAAGAGGCGCCTGCGTCCTGGGCCAGGGTTTTGCATAGCCAGGGGAGCGCTTCGCGCAGGGTTGCGGCAAGGGTCCAGGGGGGATTGAGGATGAACATGTCGCTGCCTATCATCCCCTCGCCCGGGGCGCGGACATTCAAGGCGACGTGGAGCCATTTTCCGGCGATGCGCTTGAGGCGATCGGGGAGTTGCTGCGCGTCGCGGCGGGGAAGCCGGGGAATCCACACAGCATAAACACCGTCAGCGAAGCGCCGCAGCGCGTCTTCGATGGCGGCGAGAACCTTGGGGTAGTCGTCGCGCAGTTCGTAGGAAGGGTCGATCAGCGCGAGTCCCCGGCGCGAGGGCGGCGGCAGGGAGGCTTTGAGGCCGGCAAAGCCGTCGCCGCGAGTGACGATGACCTGGGGATGGGCTTCGCGGAAGTTTTCTCCGAGCAGACCCACATCGGTGCTGTGCAACTCGAAGAGGCGCAGGCGGTCCTCTCCGCGCAGCAGGCGGTAGGCGATCCACGGCGAACCGGGATAGGCGCGGGGCGGGGCGTCCGGAGCGTCCGATGGCCGCGCGGGGTTGAGTTCGCGCACGCATTCGAGATAGGGCGCGAAGGCTTCGGCCACTGCCGCCGGCGCGTCCGCGATGTTCGCCATTACGCGGGCGATGCCGCCCTCGTATTCGGAAAGCTTGGTCGCGTGTCCGGCGTCGAGCGCGTAGAGTCCCGCGCCGGCGTGGGTGTCGATCACGGTGAAGGGCTTTTCCTTCTTTTTCAGGTGTTCGATCAACTGGCACAGGATGAAGTGCTTGAGTACATCGGCATGATTGCCGGCGTGGAAGGCGTGGCGGTAACTGAGCATGGCGGTGGTGTCGGGGAAAGGGGCAGGAGAGCGGGGTTCAGGGAAAAAAGTTTTCCACCAGCCGCGCGACTTCTTCGGGTTGGTCGTGATGGAGCATGTGGCCGGAATTTTCGATCCAGGCTTCTTCCACCTGGGCGTAGCAGGCGCGGCGCGCTTCCCAGTCGCCGGGGCGTCCGGCGAAATCCTTGACGATCCACGATTCGCGTCCCGTCACCCAGAGCACCGGCGTGGCGATTTCGCGCCAGATTGCCATCGAATCTTCGAGATGATGAAGATTCCAGCTCGGCGCCCGGTGCCAGGGGTCGCCGGCCCAGACGAATCCTGCTTCGGCATCGGATTTCGGGATGACCAGGTGCCCTGCCAGGAAGGCGGCGCGTTCCGGGCCCAGGAAAGGGTCGTCGCGCATCAGGCGCTCGATGAATGCCTCCCGGGAAGGGTAGCGGTACATCGCCGGACAGGTCGAGCATGTATCGAGCCACTCGCGGAAACGCTGCGGGGCCATGTCGGGCGTTGCCGGAGGGATGCCGACGCCTTCGAGCGAAACCAGTCTTTCGACTCTGTGCGGACGCAGCCCGGCGTAGAGACAGGCGATGATGCCGCCCATGCTGTGGCCGACGATGCGCGCCTTTTCGTTCGGGCTGTAATGGTCGAGCAGGATTTCCAGATCGGCGAGGTGATCGGGAAAGGAATAGGGCTTGCCGAGCCATTCGGAAGGCCCGAATCCGCGCCAGTCCGGCGCGATCAGGTTCCACGGGCGGTAGGCGAGCAATTCGTCGGCGACGAACTGGAAGGAGGCGGAAACATCCATCCAGCCGTGCAGAAGAAAGAGGGTCGGCGCGGAAGGATCGCCCCAGCGGCGCACATGGAGCTTGACGCCGTAGGCGTCGAGGGTTTCGGAAACGGAAAGATTCATGGAAGCGGGTTCGGTCACGGGGATTGCGCGGCAGCCGCGTCGCGGCCAGGATTCGGCATTCAGGCCGCGTTGCGGGTCCTGTCGCGGAGCAATTGCTGTTTTTCGCGTTGCCAGTCGCGTTCCTTCTCGCTCTCGCGTTTGTCATGCTGCTTCTTGCCCCTGGCCAGGCCGATTTCGGCCTTGATGCGGCCACGGGTGTAATGCAGGTCGAGGGGAATCAGCGCGTAGCCGGCGCGTTCGACCTTGCCGATCAATTTGCTGATTTCGTTTTCATGCAGCAGCATTTTGCGCGTGCGCGTCGGGTCCGGGGAAATATGCGTGGAAGCGGTCGGCAGCGGGGTGATGTGCATCCCGATCATCCACAATTCGCCGCCACGGATGAGCACATAGGCTTCCTTGATCTGCGCCCGTCCGGCGCGGATCGACTTGACTTCCCAACCTTCCAGCACGAGTCCGGCTTCATATTTTTCCTCGATGAAGTAGTCGTGATGGGCCTTTTTATTGACGGCAATACTCATGGTAAAAACATCGCAGAAACGAATCCGCTAAAATCCGGCATTTTACAGGATTCATAAAAACCGCCCTTGCAAAAGCAAGCGGGAAACGGGAGTTTGAACGGATTCATGAAAACAGTGGAACGCTCCGTGCTGATCGGCCATTCCGCGCAGCGGATGTTCGATCTCGTCGACCGTGTCGAGGAATACCCGCAATTCCTGCCCTGGTGCGCGCGCACCGAACTGATCGCCCGCGACGAAAAAAGGACGTCGGCCACCCTGTACATCAATTACCACGGCGTCAAGGCGCATTTCAGCACCGAAAACGAAAAGGAAATCCCGAGCTTGATGCTGATCCGCCTGCTCGACGGGCCGTTCCGCCGTCTCGAAGGACAATGGCGTTTCCGCGCGCTCGCCGAAGACGCCTGCAAGATCGAATTTTCCCTGAGCTACGAATTCTCCAGCCGCCTGCTGGAAAAAGTGATCGGCCCGGTCTTCGGCAAGATCGCCGGCAGCTTCGTCGACGCCTTCATCAAGCGGGCGCAGGAATGCTATGGCGGATGAAGCCGCCGGCGCCCCGATCGCGGTCGAAGTCGTTTTTGAGCAGACGCTCGTGCAACTCGAACTGCCGGAAAACAGCACAGTCGAGGACGCCATCCGCGCTTGTGGCCTGCTCGAAAAATATCCCGAAATCGACTTGCGCAAAAACAAACTCGGCATCTACAGCCGCCCCGCGCGTCTCGATACCAGACTGCGCCACCGCGACCGCGTCGAAATCTACCAGCCGCTGATTGCCGACCCGAAAGAGGTACGGAGTCGTCGCGCCGCTGAGGGGAAATCCGTATAGGTTGGCGGTGAGCGTAAGCGAACCCCAACATGCGAGGGAGATGGAAGTTTGATGACGTTGGGGTTCGCTGCGCTCACCCCAACCTATGCGCTGATTGCCGACCCGAAAGCCCGTAGTCTGTAGGATGGGTAGAGCGAAGCGAAACCCATCATTCATTCCCCAATTCTCTCAATCGGCTTCTTTCACCGTATTTGGAGCCATCCTGCGAGATGTCGCCTGCCCAATCCGCAGGATAGATACCTCGTTTCACGAAATGATGAAACGACGACGGCGCCCAATCGCATACACGGCCAACCAATCCGTGTTTGACGGGATTGATATGAATGTAATCAATATGTCGTGCAAAATCGATTTCGTCCTTGATGGTATGTTCCCAATACCGACGCTGCCAGATGCCACGCTCATTTTTGGCGAGGCGGCTCGGTGAAATCCGTTCTCTGTTGGCAAGATTCCGGGAAAACATGGATTTGATCAATCGCCAACGGGTTGGGAAATCTGCATCGCCTTCCGGCATCGTCCAGACGGTGTGAAGGTGGTCTGGCAACACGACAATGGCTTCGATCGTGAACGGGTGCTGTTGCCGTGTTTCCCGAAACGCCAACCGCAATAACTCAAGCCGTTCCGTCAAAAGCGGGAGCTTCCTCTCCGCAAGATTGACCGTGAAGAAGAAGCTTCCGCCAAGGATAAAGTTACGCCGATAGGATGTCATTTAATCATCGTGTCATGTGAGGAGCTTGCAGGTATGCAGGATGGGTAGAGCGAAGCGGAACACATCATTTACCACAAGCTGACTGCGATGGAGCAACGATGGGTTTCGCTTCGCTCTACCCATCCTACGGTCTTTCTTACACACTCTTGCATCCTACGCCCCCCGGTAAAGCTCTCCCCCCTCACGCACGAATTGCAGCGCCTTTTCTTCCATGCCTGCGGCCAGCGCCTCCTGTTCGCCCAGGCCGGTTTCGGCGGCGAATTCGCGGACTTCGCGGGTGATCTTCATCGAGCAGAAATGCGGGCCGCACATCGAGCAGAAATGCGCGCGCCTTGCGCCTTCGGCGGGCAGCGTTTCGTCGTGGAAGGCGCGGGCCTTGTCCGGATCCAGGCCGAGGTTGAACTGGTCTTCCCAGCGGAACTCGAAACGCGCCCTCGAAAGCGCGTTGTCGCGGATCTGCGCGCCGGGGTGTCCCTTGGCGAGATCGGCGGCATGCGCGGCGAGCTTGTAGGTGATGATGCCTTCCTTCACATCGTTCTTGTCCGGCAGGCCGAGGTGTTCCTTCGGCGTGACGTAGCAGAGCATCGCGGTGCCGAACCAGCCGATCATCGCGGCGCCGATGCCGCTGCTGATGTGGTCGTAGCCCGGCGCGATGTCAGTGACGATCGGCCCCAGCGTGTAGAACGGCGCTTCCTTGCAGCATTCGAGTTGCAACTCGACGTTTTCCTTGATCATGTGCAGCGGCACATGGCCGGGGCCTTCGATCATCACCTGCACATCGTGCTTCCAGGCGATGTCGGTCAATTCGCCGAGCGTCCTCAATTCCGCGAGCTGCGCCTCGTCGTTGGCGTCGAACACCGAGCCGGGGCGCAGCCCGTCGCCGAGCGAGAAGGCGACATCGTAGGCTTTCATGATCGCGCAGATTTCCTCGAAATGCGTGTAGAGGAAACTTTCCCGGTGGTGCGCGAGACACCATTTCGCCATGATCGAGCCGCCGCGCGAGACGATGCCCGTCATCCGGGCGGCGGTCAGCGGGATATGGCGCAGCAGTACGCCGGCATGAATGGTGAAATAGTCGACGCCCTGTTCGGCCTGCTCGATCAGCGTATCGCGGAAGATTTCCCAACCGAGTTCCTCGGCCTTGCCGCCGACCTTTTCCAGCGCCTGATAGATCGGCACCGTGCCTATGGGCACGGGGCTGTTCCGGACGATCCACTCGCGCGTTTCGTGGATATTTTTTCCGGTCGACAAATCCATCACCGTATCGCCGCCCCAGCGGATCGCCCAGGTCATCTTTTCGACTTCTTCCTGGATCCCCGAACCGAGCGAGGAATTGCCGATATTCGCGTTGATCTTCGTGAGAAAGTTGCGGCCGATGATCATCGGCTCGGATTCCGGATGATTGATGTTCGCCGGAAGAATCGCGCGTCCACGGGCAATCTCGTCGCGCACGAATTCGGGCGTGATCTCCTCGGGAATCGTCGCGCCGAAACGCTCGCCGCGATGCTGGCGGCCCAGGATGGCGGCCATCCTCTTCCCCGTCTCCCCGCTGGCGTTCAGAGCCTCCAACCAGGCGCGGCGATTCAGGTTCTCGCGGATCGCGACGAATTCCATTTCCGGCGTCACGATGCCGCGCCGCGCGTAGTGCATCTGGGTCACGTTGCCGGAAAACCCGGCCCCGCTCCTGGCGCGGCGGGCAAGCCTTGAAAGGCCGGGAAAGCGCAGCTCATCGAGCGCGGCGTCTTCCGCGCGCAAGCGGCCATAATCCGAAGAAGGCGCGTTCATCTCCTCGCTGTCGCCGCGCTCTTCAATCCACGCCGCGCGCAGCGCCGGCAGCCCACGGCGGATGTCGATCGCCGCTTGCGGATCGGTATAGGGGCCGGAGCAGTCATAGACGAACACCGGCGGATTTTCCTCGCGCCCGCCCGAAGCGCTGAGTGTGTCGGACTGCCGTATCTCGCGCATCGGCACCCGCAAATCGGGCCGCGATCCGGCGACGTAAATCTTGCGCGAATTCGGCAGGGGCGCAATGGCATCGGCATCGACGCGCGCGTCCGAGGCGGTGAAAGGGGTGGGGGTCATGTCTTTTGGCTTGTTCATGTGGATGTCTCCTTGCTTCCGAAGCGCCAAGTTTATCCGGCACTTGGGGATTCGCCAAAAAGGCTTTGGGGCGCTTTGGGCTTTGAATTTCTAAATTTGATTAAATAATATTCAGCTACAGTAAAAAGTTTAAGAAAATAATTATTCAAACAAATTTAGAAAATCTCGCCAAAAAATCATCGCCTGGGCTTTGTCGTGCGGCGCGAAGCGCCGGGGGGCAAAACAAACGGCGCTCCGAAGAGCGCCGCTGTTCAATTCCCCTCCGTGGAGGGGTGCCCGAAGGGCGGGGTGGTTGAGTTTAAGGAGCCACCCGGAACGCCCCGCAATACCGGCCATTCCTCATCATCTCATCGGCATCCTTTCCATTCCCCGTGTACAACTCCGTTCCAAGGATCGGGCGGAGGTCGAGGCGCTCGACCAGTTTGTTCGTCATCGGGCCGGTTTGGCTCGCGGTCGAGAAGGGCAGGAAGATTTCGCCCAGCGGCATCCAGCCCTGGCCGTTGTTCTGATACCAGCCATAAACCGGATGACCGGCGACGGCAAAGATCTGTTGTCCTGCGGCGAGTTGCTGCGTCTGCTGCACCGTCAGTTTTGCCCATGTCCCCTTGATCGAGAGCGCAGACGGCGGGCAGGCGAGTTTCCCGTCACCCACCATGAAGCTTCCCTGCCTCGGCGTCAGCGCGTCGTCGGGACAGCCTGTTTCCGGCATCGGCGCCATGATCCATTCCGGCGCTTCCACCTGCCCTTCGAGGATCGCGATCCGGGTGCTGGTGCAAACGGGATCGACGCTGGCGCGGATTGTCCCGCCGGTGCTGCTTCCGGTCGGCCTGTTCATCGCCAGGTCGCCGTTCCTCGCTTCGAGCAGGGGCGCTCCGGGGACGATCGTGCCGATGTCCGCCATGCCGCTGTCGATGATCAACGCGCGTCCGGCGCGGCTTTCGAAGATTTCAAAGCAGGTGTTTTCGGCGCGCGGAGTCAGTATGTAGGGCACGTTGTCGATCCGGATTGTCACCGGCGCGCTTTCCGGACTTCCGCCGAGGCAGAAGGAAAGATTGCCCGAAGGCGCGGTGTAGTCGCCGCCTGCGGGCAGCGTGTCGCCGTCGGAAAAACTGCCGGACGGCTGCTGCGGTATTGGCCCAGCCGAAGGTGGAGTGACAGGCGGCTGCGGCTGCGCCGGAGCGGCGGTGACCTTCACCACGAGCTTGTTGGAGGCCAGGTCGGCAACGACGATCTCGAAGCTGTAGCCCGCGCTCAGGCTGGTGACGGAGTCCGGAGTCCCCGACAGCGTTCCCGCGCTGATGAGGGTGATCTCGTCGTTTTCCTTGAGCGTCGAGCCGCTGGCGACGTTGAGAGTGAATTTCGCGCCGTCGATGGAGGCCGTGCTGGCGTTCAGCAAGGTGCTTCCGGCGGTCGCGAGGCTGAGATCCAGCGTCGTCCCCGAAAACAGGACAAGGCTGTCGATGCCGGAGGGGAGGGTTCCCTGGAAGGAAAGGGTTCCGGCTTCGACGTCCAGGCGGCCGGAAAAGCCGGAGGCATTGCCGGACAGGATCAACTTCGCCGGGTCGGGATTCTCCTCGATCAGCATACCTGCGCCGCTGATGGTTCCGCTCAGGGTTTGATCCTGCGTTTGATTGAAATACAGCGTGTCGCCAATGCTGATCGCCCCTGCATAGACGCCGCCGGAACCCAGGCTGTTTTCGACGAACAGCGAGCCATCGCTGACCGTGGTGCCGCCGGTGTAGTCCGATGCGGCCTGGAGATATAAAGTGTAGGTGCCCGTCTTGGTGATGCCGCCAGCGCCGGTGAGCTTGCGGGAGAGGGAGCGCGCGGTGGCGGCAAGATCAAAGCTCGCCCCGCTCCCGCCCAGGCTGATGTCGGAATTCGTGTAGGAAATATTGCCTCCGGCAAGGTTGGCCCAGTTCGTATCCTTTAGCGTGCCGCCGTCGATCCTGAGTTGGCCCACGCTGACATCCGAGAGGTCCCCGTCGAAATTTCCGGTGCCGGTCAACAGCAGGGTTCCGATCGTCGCCTCGCCCGGGACCAGGTCGATGCTCGTCAGCGTGGTATCGGTGTTGCCGATGTCCAGCGTGCTCGCGTTAAAACTCAGCGCCCCGTCGTTTTTGGTCAGATTGATCGCCGGGGTGCTCAAGGTGGTGGCGCTGAAGCTCGCCTTGCCGCCGGAGGTTCCGGCGCCGTTGCTCACGCCGCTCTGCACGGACAGGCTGGTTGAGGCGGTGAGGGTGGCCGCGCCCAGGGAGGCGCTGCCGCCCGAGCCGCCGCTGCCGTTCGTACCGCTGAGGCCGTTCGCGCCGCTGGCGCCGCCTCTCACGGAAACAATCGTATAAGCAACGTTCCCGGCAAGCGTCAGGGCCGCTGCCCCGCCTCCGCCCCCGCCTCCGCCGGCGCCAGCAAGAGAGGGGGAAATGTTGCCGCCTGCGCCGCCTGGAATGCCGGCAGCGGGCTGACCGGGCATGCCGGACGTGCCGGGATTGAGTGGAGTATTCCCGGCGCCGCCGCCGCCGCCGTTGCCAACGCTGCCGTAGGCGCTGAGGCTGGCGTCGATGTGGCCACTGCCAGCTCCGCCGCCCGTGCCGCCGGCACTGGCGCTGCCGGTACCACCATTGCCGCCAGCGCTGGATCCGCCGCCGGCGCCGATGCCGCCGGCGCTGAGGCTGGCAGCCGCAGCGCCGCCTGCAAAGTTGCTGTCGGGCGATAAGCCTGCATAGCCGCCAGCGCCGCCGCTGCCTCCTCCTCCTGCCGTCGAGGCGCCGCTATCCCCAATGGCGCCCCCTGCGCCGCCGCCGCCGCCCTGGACATACAGGGGAGTTTGCGCAAAAGCCGGCGCCAGGCCCCAAAGGCCAAGAGCCAGGATCGCCAGGGCGCTGCCCAGGACGTGGGGAAATGATCGTTTCATGACAGGACTCCTTCAGGAAAAACCCGCCTCCGGAAAGGGAGAGGGTGGGAATGCCGAACCCGGAAAAACTTGCGCCTGCGCGCCGCAGGGATGACACGGAGTTAAATGTTTCCGTGGAATTTGCCTCAAAGAAAAAGATTACGCTTTTGTGGAAAAAGCCGCAATAGTGATTTCCATGAGTGCAGATTTTCTAAATCTGTTTAAATAATGTTAGGCTACAGTAAAAAGTTTAAGCAAGGAATTATTTAAACAGATTTAGAAAATTTAGCGAAAAAAAATCCACCCGGGCTTTGTCGTGCGGCGCTTCGCGCCGGAAATTAAAGCCCCCTTTTCAAAGAGGGTGCCCCGCAGGGGCGGGGGTTTGTTTCCCCGCGAGTCAAATCAAGCCCCCTTTTCAAAGGGGGTGCCCCGCAGGGGCGGGGGTTTGTAGGGGTTTTGCCTTCAAATCCGGCGCAGCCGGAAATCAGGCTTCAACCCCCAAACCCCCGACGGCTGCGCCGCCACCCCCTTTGGAAAGGGGGCTTTACAGTGCGGCGCTTTCGCGCCACCTCCCTCGAAGAGGGAGGCTTTAGCCGGGTCAATAATATTTACGGGCCGGATCAATAAGCAGTGGCATGGTGATCGAACACGCGCACACGATGGGCAATCTTGTCCTTCAACTCGCGGGTGGCCATGCGCATGTCGAACTCGGTTTGCAGATTCATCCAGAAACGCGGATCCATCCCGAAGAACAGTCCCAGGCGCAGGGCAGTATCTGCGGTAATCGGACGCGCACCATGCACCAGCTCGCTGATGCGGCTTGGGGAAACGTCGATGTCGGCCGCAAGTTGGCGAGCCGTGATGCCCATCGGCTTCATAAATTCCTCCAGCAGAATTTCGCCGGGGTGGATTTCGTCCAGCAATTCAGCCATGTTCAGCTCCTAGTGGTAGTCCACAATTTCGACCTGATGCGCACCGTCCTCTCGCCAGACAAAGCATACTCGCCACTGGTCGTTGATACGGATGCTATGTTGTCCCTTGCGGTCGCCTTTCAAGGCTTCGAGCTGGTTGCCAGGGGGAATCCTCAAACTGGCCAACCCGGTGGACGCATTCAGTTGCAGCAGCTTGCGCCGCGCCACCCGCTCGATGTTCCTGAACCGGGGTACCGCCTGGCTATGGAAAAGCGCCTCGGTATCGAGACATGCGAACGAGTAAATCATGGCCTATTCTGTTCTGCATTACGGAATCCGTCAAGCGAAAATATTGTCTGGAATTGCCAATCCAGCCGATGTTTCTCCTCTGTCTCCCGGCGCCTGGCGTCGTCAGCGTGCAGGATGGGTTGTGCGAAGCGAAGCGAAACCGATCCTGGATAATGGAAAGATTGATGGGCCGGATCAACAGGCTACAAGTTGCGTTTATTCGACCTGCGCCGGTTCGCGCGGGTGAACGCGGCGCTCTATTTCTGCTCGGGTCGGCAGGGTTTTCAGGTCGTAACTGGCTTGCATTGCAAGCCAGGAGGCAGCGTCGCCGCCGAAATAATGCGCGAGGCGTTCGGCAGTGTCTGCGCTGATGGCGCGGCGTTCCTTCACGATTTCATGGAGGCGTGTTGCCGGAACCGCCAGGGCAATGGAGAGGGCGTTTACGCTCATGCCGAGCGGCGCAAGGAAATCTTCACGCAGGATTTCACCGGGGTGCACAGCACGCATTCGATTGATCGGGCGGGTCATCAAAACTCCTTAGTGGTAATCAATGATTTCAACATCGGCGGGACCTTGATCTGTCCAGACAAAGCAGACGCGGAATTGTCCATTGACGCGGATACTCCATTGATCACTGCGATCTCCCGAGAGTTTTTCCAGGCGGTTTCCCGGAGGGGATCGCAGGAATTCCAGCGTTTGTGCCGTGTCGAGTTGGGTCAATTTGCGTTCGGCGACATCCTGGATAGCGCGCAACCGGCGGGGGCATTCACCTTCAAACAAGGCTTGGGTTTCCCTGCATTTGAATGATTGAATCATATGAGCGGCAGGATATTACGTTTTTCGTAATACGTCAAACAGAATTTCGCAGCCCCTACCACAACACGATTTTCCACCCCTCTTCCCCCTTGCGCAGGTTCAGGGTGGTGGTGTTCCTGTCGCCGTTGTCGAGGGTTTCTTCGACTTCGACGGCGGCAGTGTCTTCCTTCTGATTGACCGTTTTCACCTGTGCCGATCTCAGGCCGCCCTGCATCCTGAGTTCGGTGTGCCGTTGATAGAGCCTTTCCATCAGAAGCGGCTGCATGTAGCGCTTCTCGGCTTTTTTGACCCAGAGCATTTCGGTTGCGGCGGGGATGTTTCCGTCGATGAATTGCTTGTAATACTCCTGCACCACGGTCTTCGGCGGCGGGAAATCCTTCTCCGGAAGCGTTTTTTTCGACGGCAGGGAAAGGGTGGAAAGAAGCCCGACGATGAGTACGGCGATCAGGATGACGATCAGCGCGTAACCGTTCGGGGAGGAGGGGGAGGGGCGTGTGTCGCGGTTCATGATGGGCTCCGGGTTATTCGTCGAGGGCGTCGATCGGTACCATGCGTTGTTCGCTGAGTTTGTATTTGTCCTTTTCTTCCTTCAGCATCGCGCGCAGCACGAGGCCGCTGGAATCGTCGTCCATGCGCAGGATCAGGCGCAGCCAGGGCGAGTCGCCGGCATAGACGAAGGGCTGGGCGGCGTGGCCGAAGATTTCCTGGATGTTGGTGGCCGTCAGCGTTTTTTTCTGCCGCGCTTCGTCGAGTTGCCTGAGCTTGCTTTCATCGGCGTTGGGAATCAGGACGCCGAAGAGGAGCAGCGGGGAACGGTTGGCTTCGAGCATTTTCGCGCCGCTGCCGACCGAGAGCAGATCCTTCAATCCGGCAGCGGAATTGCCGGATTTTCCGCCGCTGCCGCCCTCGCCGCCTTCGGCGGCATCCTCGGCCCCGTAGCGGATGGCGCGCGGAATGGCGTTGATCGTCAGAAGTTCGCTGATCGTGGCGAATTTTCCGTCCCGGGTCAGTTTTTTTGCGTCCTCGATGGCGCTTGCCCAGAGCGCGGCCTGGCCTTCGTCGGCGCCGCCCATGGCCTGGAAGAGTTTGATCCATTCGTCGCGGCTGAGCATGTTGGCATCGGGCAGGAGTCCGGCTTCCTCGACGCGCACGCGGACGACGCCCAGGCGCAGGTTGACGAGGTGCTCGTCGGCGACGGGGAGCCAGAAACGTTCGGCCAGTTCCGGATAATTTTTTGCCGCGCGATGCAATTCAAATTGCTGTTGCGCAAATTGCATCGCGCCTTCGAGGGTGTAGCGCACTTGCAGGTTGTCTTTCTGGCGGACCAGGGTTTGCGCTTCGAGGCGCAGCGACACCGCCATCGCCCAGACGGTGGTGGTCATGAACAGCAGGATGGCCGACATGTAGATCAGGATGTATCCGCCCTCGGACAGGCTGGGGCATTTGGGGCGCGGGAAGGAAGAAGGAATCGGAATCATGGATTTCCCCGGCATCAGAAAATCTGCTTGGTGGTAAATACCAGCGGCGGAAGGGTGCCGCGCCGCATTTCCAGTTGCAGGCGCACGACGCGCGGCGGCGGCCGGTCGGCATCCCAGGCATCGGCCCAGTGCGCGGGAATGTCCTTTTTCGCATTGCCGGGATCGAGGTAGGAAAAGGCGCAGAGGGAAAGGCCATCGAGCAGGGTTTCCTGTACCACCGAGCGCAATTCCGGCGGCGCGCGCCGTTGCTGCGCACTGCTGCCGGATTGTTCCCCTTCACCCTGGGGAATGATCGCGCCGGCGACTGCCGTCAAGCCCTCGTGCACCAGCCGGATCTGGCCCGGTTCGCTGCCTTCGCAGCGGTAACGGACGCGGGTGGGTTTCCGGGCGTCGGGGCCAAAGAAAGTTTGTTGCGGCTCGAAGTCGAGTTCTTCCGAAGTGTTTTCGGTCAGGCGCGGCGCGCGGGTTTCCCATTCGCGGCGCAGGATGACGATGGCCGCGCGCAGGTCTTCCTGCTGCTTGAGGAAGGCGCGTGCGCGGTCGTAATAGTCGATGCCGATGCGCAATGTCATCGCGCCGGCAACGGCGGCCAGCGCGGCCAGCGTCATGGCTACGACCAGCTCGATCAGCGTGAATCCCCGGCGGCGGGAACGCGCAGGAGGAGGGCAGGGGCGCGGTTTCATGAGCGTGTTCCTCCCGAAGCGGAGGAGCTTCCTCCCGCAGCGCCCGCGTTCCCTCCGGCAGCGCCATCCTTGCTCCCTCCGCCTTCTTCGTCGTCGAGATCGTCCTGCAGGTTGGTGCTCTTGCTCAGGCGGTAGGCGGTGAGTTCATAGACGCGGCTGACGGTTTCCTCGTTGCCGCCCCAGTGCACGACGATGTGGATTTCATTGAGCGTCATCTCGCTTTTCAGGAGCTTGCGCTGCTCGCGGGTCAGGATCGGCACCGGATTGATTTCGATGCGGTAGGAATAGGCAACGCCGCCATAGACGTCCGGCGTGTCCGAGCTGGTTTCCTCGACCACGTCGTAGGTGGGGCTGGCCAGGATTTCGTCGAGCTTTGAATTCGCGAGGAGCATCGCGTTGTCGTATTCGAGCGCCCGCTGCGAGAGGCGAAGCGAGCCGGACATCGCGCTCAGTGCCATCGCGAAGCCGATGCCGACGAGCATCATCGCGACGACGACTTCCATCAGCGTGAAGCCGGATTGCGTGGAAATCCGGGCATGCGCCGGAGTTTTCGCCGGGGCCATCGTCAGTACGCTTCCTGTTCGGCTTCTTCCGCTTCGATCTGGCTCAGGGAGGCGGTTTCGATCTTGGCGGTGACGGCGCTGACGCGGTAGCGGAAAATGCCCTGCGTCGGCGTTTCGAGGTAGAACTCGGCATCGGTTGCGGTGCCGTCCGGGTAGAAGGAAAAAATATGGTCTTCGTCGTCGAAGTCGGTTTCCAGCCCGAAATGGGCGCCTGCGTCGCCGCGCTCGGCGAGCGGAATGCCGTCGAGCGAAAAATGATAGTCCTGCGGCAAATCGAGCAGTGTGATGCGGCCTCCGCCGCTTTTGGCGGCAAGCCGCCCTTCTTCGGTCAGCACCAGCAGGCGCTGGGTGCGGCCCGAAAAAACCGCGCGGGCGCGCGCCTTGGTCAATTGGTGTTCGAGATTGTGCACCCAGCGCATTTCCTGCACCCGCTCGCTGCCGCGAAAGAGGCTGGCGGAAACGACCGCGCTGGCAATGCCGATCAAGACCAGCACCACCAGCATTTCGATCAGCGTCACGCCGCGCGCGAGCGCCAATCGGGCCGTGGAGCGGAAAACCGGGCGGAGAACGGGCTGGCTATTCCCAGCTATTGATGTCGGCATTGTCGCCTTCGCCGCCTTCCTTGCCGTCGGCGCCGAGCGAACTCAAATCGTATTCGCCATGGTCACCGGGCGATTTGTAGACATAGGGGTTTTTCCACGGGTCCTTTTCCACCGGTTTCTGGAGGTAGGGCCCTTTCCATTTCTGCGCTTCCGAATCGTCATCGGGCTTTGCCCACAGCACATGCAGGCCCTGTTCGGTGGAAGGGTAGCGCCCGTAGTCGAGCCGGTAGAGATCGAGCGCCGTGCCGATCTGCTGGATTTGCACCTTTGCGGCCTTCTGCTCGGATTCGCCGACGTGGCGGAAGAGTTTCGGGCCGACGATGGCCGAGAGCAGCGCGATGATGATCATCACGATCAGCAGTTCGATGAGGGTGAATCCGCGCGAGAGAAAGCGGGAGCGGTGCGTGTTGCGTTTCATGAACGATCCTCTTTGAGGGAGAAATTTTTGAGTCACCCCAACCTGAAGCTTGGGAATTCCTGTAGGGGCGGCGTAGGGGCGGGTTTGAAACCCGCCCGTACCACCCGCCCCTACACAATGCGGGGCGCCTGTTACGCCATGTCTCGCTGACCCCGTCATGAATGGCAGGGATTGCGCTCGACAGGTGTTCAATAATACCCCGGAGGGACTACATCGGCATGTCGTTGATCGAAAAAATCGCCGCCAGCATGGAGACGACGATGAGGCCGATCAGCCCCCCCATCGTGACGATCATCACGGGCTCGAAGAGCGCGATCAGGTTGCGGGTCGCCTTCCGGATTTCGTTTTCGTACTGGTCGGCGACCTTGTTCAGCATCCGGTCGAGCGCCCCGGATTCCTCGCCGATTGCGGCGAACTGGCCGAGCATGCGCGGGAAGAAGGCATCGGCAAGCAATGGGCGGGCGACGCCCTTGCCTTCCTTGATGCCGCGTTGCAGCCGTTCCATCGCCTGCCCGAGTGGGATGCTGTCGGACAGGCCCTGCGCAATGCGCATCGCGGTCAGGATCGGCACGCCTCCGGTGAGCAGGGTGCCGACGGTGCGGCAAACGCGCGAGAGCTGCGCCTTGAGGATCAGCTTTCCCAGCAGCGGCAGCTTCAGTTGCAGGCGATGCCATTGCCCCTGGCCCGGCTCGGCGCGGGTGTAGCGGTGGAGGCCGAAGCCGAGGGCGATGAGCGCGCCAAGGATGATGAGGCCATATTTGCGCATGAAGTCGCCCAGCGCGATCAGGGCTGCCGCTGCCATCGGCAGGCTCTGGTGCATGTCGGTGAAGAGTTCGCCGAATTTCGGGATGACGACGACGATCAGCACGATGATGGCGACCGTGCCGAAGGTGAAGAGCACCAGCGGATAGATCGACGAGGTGATGAGGAAGCTGCGGAATTCGATGCTGCGTTCGTAGAATTCGACGAGCCGGGTCAGCACGACGGGCAGCACGCCGCCTTCCTCGCCGGCGCGGATCATGTTGACGTAGAGGCGCGGAAAGACTTCCGGGTAGCGGGAAAAGGCTTCGGCGAGCGGGTTTCCCTTTTCGACTTCGATGAAGATGCTTTGCACCACGGCCCGCATTCCTTCGTGCTCGGTGGCCATCGAGATGATGTGCAGCGCGCGGTCGAGCGGAAGGCCGGCATCGAGCAGCGTGGCAAGCTGCTCGGTGAATTCGAGCACCTCGCGGGTGCGGACGCGGGATTTTCCGAACAGGGCCATTACATTTCCTGCCTCGTCACGCGCGCCAGTTCTTCGAGCGTGGTGATGCCGGAGAGCGTTTTCGCCAGGCCGTCGCCGCGCATCGTGCGCACGCCTTCTTCGAGCGCGACGCGGCGCACTCCCTCGGCGGGGAGTTTCTTGATGATGGCTTCCTTGATCCCGGAGCTCATCGGCAGCATTTCGTAAATCCCCATCCGTCCGGAATAGCCGGTATTCGCGCATTGCGGGCAGCCACGGCCCCGGTACAGGCTTTGGCCGGAGGAGAGCGAAATGCCTTCTTCATGCAGGAAGATGCGTTCGGCCTCGGTCGGCTCCACCGGCTCGCGGCAGTGCGAGCAGATCATGCGCACCAGGCGCTGCGCGACGATGAGGATTACCGAAGAGGCGATCAGGTAGCTTTCGACTCCCATCTCCATCAGCCGGTGCGGAGCGCCGAAGGAGTCGTTGGTGTGCAGTGTGGAAAAGACGAGGTGGCCGGTGAGCGCGGATTGGATCGCGATTTCGGCGGTTTCGCGGTCGCGGATTTCGCCGATCATGATGATGTCCGGATCCTGGCGGACGATCGAGCGCAAGGCATTGGCGAAGGTGAGGTCGATCTGCGCCTTGGCCTGGATCTGGTTGACGCCCTCGATCTGGTATTCGACCGGATCCTCGACCGTGATGATCTTGTTCTGCGCGTTGTTGATGCGCGAGAGCGCGGCGTAGAGCGTGGTCGTCTTGCCGCTGCCGGTCGGGCCGGTGACGAGGATCATCCCGTGCGGTTCGTGAATCGCCTTGCGGAAGGTTTGCAGCACATGGTCTTCCATGCCCAGCGCGGCGATGTCCAGCAGGCCCGGCCCCTGGTCGAGCAGGCGGATCACCATGGATTCGCCGTAGACGGTGGGAATGGTCGAGACGCGCATGTCGATGCTGCGGCCTCCGATTTCCATCTTGATCCGCCCGTCCTGCGGCAGCCGCCGCTCGGCGATGTTCATCCGGGCGCGCAGTTTCAGGTGCGAGACTACCGGCAGGTACATCCGTCGCGGCGGCGATTCCATGTCGTAGAGCACGCCGTCGATGCGGTAGCGCACCTTGAAGCGGTCGCGGAAGATTTCCAGGTGAATGTCGGAGCCCCGGCTTTCCACGCCCTTGACGATCAGGTGCTGCACCAGCCGCACCACCGGCGCGTCTTCGGCCAGCGCCTTGAGCGCGTCGAGGTCGTCGTCGAGGCCGAGATCGCTGCCGGCGTCGAAACCCGCCTCGCCGATGATCTGCGCCAGCGCGCTGTCTCCGTTCGCCATATCGGAGGTGATCCGGTCGATGAACCCGGAAAGGCGGTCGCGCCGCAGCAGTTGGAGGGCCAGCGGGCGCTCGCAGAATTGCGCGAGGCTATCGACCGCGCCGAAGTCGACGGGCGGCGCGGCCAGCACATGCAGCCGCAGATCGTCCGGGATGACCAGCGGCAACAACCCATGTCCACGAATGAATTCGAGCGGAATGTTGGCGAGCAAGGCCGCGCCGGTGGGCAGGGCATCGCCCGCGAAACGGGAATATCCCGTCGCCTGCGCGTAATCGGCGAGCAGGGTTTCTTCCTGCGCGGGATCCGGCAGCGGGGAGGGAGAAAGGGAAGGCGATTCAGACATATTTACCGGGAGATCATGTGGTTGCGCGCGGCGTCGGGCAAAGGTTTTTTAGGCTGAAAATTCTAAATTTGAGTAATAATTCTGGTTTGTAAATCACTACTGTAGCGAAAGTAAATTTAACTTAATTTAGAAAACAAATTTCGGAAACAAAGGGATCAATCTCTACCATCTCAGTGGGAAACTTCCAGAGAAAGCGCGGCGGGCGCCGGGATGCCGTGGTAGCGGCAATACCAGCCGACGAAGCGCCGCAGGCCGGGTTCCAGCGGGGTATGCGGCACGGCGCCGAAATCGCGCTCCAGCGCGGAGGCATTGGCCAGCGTTTCCGGCACGTCGCCGTCCTGCATCGGCATTTCGTTGCGGATCGCGGTGCATCCGATGATTCTTTCCAGCGTGGCGATGAAATCGTTGACCAGGACGCTGTTCTGCCCGCCGACGTTGTATATCCGGCAAGGCGGCGCGCAGGGAGCAGGAGGGGCGTCGAGGATGCGCAGCACGCTCGTGACGACATCGCCGACATAGGTGAAGTCGCGGCGCATTTGGCCATGGTTGTAGATGTCGATCGGCTCGCCGGCGAGCATCGCGCGGGTGAATTTGTAGTAGGCCATGTCGGGGCGGCCCCAGGGGCCATAGACCGTGAAGAAACGCAGGCCGGTCGCCGGCAGGCCGTACAGGTGGCTGTAGCTGTGGGCCATCGCCTCGTTTGCCTTTTTCGTCGCGGCGTAGAGCGTGAGCGGCGCGTCGGTGCGATCCTCTTCGGAAAAGGGCAGCCGGACGTTTGCCCCGTAAACGCTGGAACTGCTGGCATAGACGAGATGCGGAACGCGAAGGCGGCGGCAGGTTTCGAGAATATTGGCAAAGCCCACCAGGTTCGACTGGACGTAGGCTTGCGGGTGCGTCAGCGAATAGCGCACGCCCGCCTGCGCCGCCAGATGCAGCACGGCATCGAAAGGCGTTTCGTCTTCCCGTTGCGCTGCGGTCAGTGTGTTTTCCAGCGCCGCCGCATCGGCGAGATCGACGCGAAAAAAACGGAATCCCGGCCGCATTCCCGGGCGGGCGGCAGCTTCTGCCTTGAGGAGCGAGAGCCTGGCTTCCTTCAGGGCGACCGGATAATAGTCGTTCAGGTTGTCCAGGACGACAACGGCATTCCCGCGCGCCAGAAGCGCCTGCGCGACATGCATGCCGATAAATCCGGCGCCGCCGGTCAATAACACCTTCATCGTAATCGTTACCGTGATTTTTCTGATGGATCCGGGGCGGCAGAACCTGTCTGGAAACAGCGCCGCCATTGAAAATCGGCCATTTTCGCATATTTGGCGAAACTGTTGAAACAGCCGATGGCAATGTGCACGAGCCCCGGCAGGCCGTCGAGCGCGCCCAGGCGGAAAAAATAGAATTTGATGAAGCGCAGGAGCGGGCTTGCGACGATCCGCGCCAGGCTTGCGCGCTTGCCTGCGGCCAGCGCCGCCTCTGCGGCCAGGCTCGTGTAGCGGTTCTGCTTTTCCAGATAGGCGGACAGCGTTTCCGCCGAATCGTGCAACAGGTCGCCGGAAAGCGTTCCGATGGCCTCTCCGGTCAGCACCTTTTCATGCACGGGATCGTCGGACCAGCGCGCCCGCCGGCGGTCGAAGAGGCGCAGGCTCCAATCCGGATAGCCTTCGCCGTGGCGCAGATAGCGGCCAAGGAAACGGTTGCGGCGCGCGAAGCGCCAGGCAGCGAATTTGGGAGTTTCGGCGGCGAAAAGGGCGCGGATCGAATGTGCCAGTTCCGGCGTGATCCGCTCGTCGGCATCGAGACACAGAACCCAGTCGTGCGCCGCCGCCGCGACGGCAATCTGTTTCTGCGGCCCGAAGCCGTGCCAGTCGCGTTGCAGCACACGCGCTCCGAAGCTTTCGGCAAGCGCCACGGTGTCGTCCGCGCTGCCCGAATCGACGACGACGATCTCGGCGGCGCACCCGGCCTCGCGCACGCTCTCAAGGCACTCCCCCAACTGCGTTGCCGCGTTCTTCGTGATCAGCACGACGGAAAGAGGAATCGGGGGCGGCGCTGCCGCGCCGGCAGAAGAAACGGGTGAGGAAGAAGGTGTCATGAATCTGCGCAGGTTTTTCCGCAAGGGGCGCGGGGCGGGAGGCGCCGTGGATGACGTTCCCGTTGTTCCGCAGGATCGCCAGTCTGGCCCAAAACGGTGGAAATATGCCATTCTATCTGCAACTCCTGTGACTGCCTTTGTACCCCGCTCATGTCTCGTGTAACTTCGCCCGCCTTGCCCGCTCCGCCTCAAAGGATTTTGCTGGTCAAGACCTCGTCGCTCGGCGATGTCGTCCATAACCTTCCGGTCGCCGCCGATCTCGCGCGGCATTTTCCCGGCGTGGCAATCGACTGGTGCGTGGAAGAAAATTTTGTCGACATTCCCCGCCTCTCCGGCGCGGTGCGCGAAACGATTCCCGTCGCGCTGCGCCGCTGGCGCCGCTCCCTGTATTCCCCGGACACCTGGCGCGAGATACGGGAATTGCGGCGCAGGCTGCAAGCAAACACATACGATGCAGTGCTCGACACCCAGGGGCTGATCAAGAGCGCCGTCCTCGCGCGCCTCGCGCCGGGGCTGCGCCTCGGCTACAGCCATGAAGCCGCGCGCGAACCGTGGGCGGCGCGTTTTTACGATGCCACTTTCACCCTGCCGAAAAACGTTCATGCCGTCGAGCGCAATCGCTGGCTGGCGGCGGCGGCCTTCGGCTACGAACCCGGCGATCCGCTCGACTACGGCATCGCGCCGCCGGCATCGTCTTTCCCGCCACCGCAGACGCCAGGGAGCGCCACTGCCGTCCTTTTCACCGCGACCAGCCGCGACGACAAACTCTGGCCGGAAGAACACTGGACGGCGCTTGGCCGCGCGCTTGCCGAAATTCCGCTCGCTTTCGTGTTGCCTTCGGGAAACCCGCGCGAACGCGAACGCGCCGAACGCCTGGCGCAGGCGCTTCCCGAGGCCGTGGCCCCGCCCCCGCTGAGGCTCTCCGAACTCGCGGCCCTTCTGGCGCAGGCGCGGCTGGTCATCGGCGTCGATACCGGCCTCACCCATCTGGCGGCGGCGCTGGCGGTGCCGACCATCGCGCTCTACACTGCCACGGATCCCGGCCTGACCGGCGTTTATGGCGTCGGTCCGCACCTCAACCTCGGCGGAAAAAATACCCCGCCGGAACCGGAAATTGTGCTCGCCGCAGCACGGAAAATGCTGGCGGAAAGCGGGTTGGAGGCCCGGTCCTGAGCCTCCGGAATTTGCATGTTTCCAAGGAAACATGCACAATGAACCTTGTAAAAATTTGCAATTTACAAGGAGCGATCCATGCAAAGCATAACCATTGAGCAGCTACGCGCCGCGAGCGATGCCGGCGGCGTGGCGGGCGTGACCCTGAAAGGACAGGGCGGGAGCTTCCTCGTGCAGATATTCACGCGCAGCGGTTCCGCCGCCTTGCTGGCGAAGGCGCGCAGCAGCGAGCCGCGCCGCTTCGGCAACCCCATCGCCGCCTTGAATGTCCTGCGCGGCGTGGGCATCACCGTCGGCCAGTTCGACGCCAGCGAGTGGAACCCGGACGAAAAGGAGGAGTCCCCCGGCAAGCGTGGCCGGGCCGAGGCGATGCGCAAGGCGCACCAGGCCGCCGCCTACTCGGAATGGCTGGCGGCCGAAATCCAGGACGCCATCGACGACCCCCGTCCCAGCATCCCGCACGATGAAGTCATGGCCGGAATGGAGGCCGACATTGCCGCGCTGACGACCGGCTGATCCGTGGCGAAGGCGAAAACTCCCTGCCGCATCGAGTGGCGGCCAGCGGCCCGCGAGGATCTGCGCGCCATCGTCCGATATATCGCCAGGGACAACCCCGTCAGGGCGCGCAGCTTCGGGCAGGAACTGCGCGACAGGACTCTGCTGCTTGCACAGTACCCGGAGCTTGGCCGCACCGGACGCCCCGGTTTGCCGGACACCGTGCGCGAACTGCTCGTTCATCGGAATTACATTGTTTTCTATCGCGTACTGCATGAAGCGCGCACCGTGGAAATCTTGCGAGTGAAACACGCTGCGCAGCAAATACCCTGAGCTTATGACACGCTTCTTCTACTCCCTTCTCTTCCATTCCGCGCAGCCGCTGATCTGGCTCCGGCTGCTCTGGCGCGCGCGGCGGCAACCGGCGTATCTCCGGCATCTCGGCGAGCGCTACGGCTTCCACAAAATAGCACCCCCAAAACCGCTTTTCTGGCTTCACGCGGTATCGGTCGGCGAAACACGGGCCGCGCATCCGCTGATCGCGGCGCTGCTTGCAGCGTATCCACGGCACGCGCTCCTGCTCACCCACATGACCCCGACCGGGCGCGAGGCCGGCGAGGCGATGATCCGGGAGATTGAAAACGAAGTGGAAGGCGCGGGCCAGCGTATTTTCCAGTCCTATCTGCCCTACGACCTGCCCGGCGCGACGGCGCGCTTCTTCGCGCATTTCCAGCCCGAACTCGGCCTGATCATGGAAACCGAAGTCTGGCCCAACCTGCTCGCGGCGGCGAAGAAACGCGGCATTCCGGTCTGCCTCGTCAATGCCCGGCTCTCGCCGCGTTCGCAAGGCGGCTACCGGCGCCTGGGCGCGCTGGCGCGCGATGCCTTCGCCCGCTTCGCCGCCGTTGCCGCGCAGACTGACGCGGACGCCGGACGGCTGGCCGCGCTTGGCGCGGAAAACGTGGAAGTCTGCGGCAACCTCAAATTCGACGCCGCGCCGCCGCAGGAACTGCTCGAACGTGGAAGGAAATGGCGGCGCGAATGGCACGAAACGCACCCGGAAGGAGCGTCGAAGCGCCTGATCTGGCTCGCGGCGAGCACCCGCGAAGGCGAGGAAGAAATCGTCCTCGACGCACTCCTCGCGCTGCCAATTCAGGAGCGCCCCTTGCTCCTTCTGGTTCCGCGCCATCCGCAGCGTTTCGCCGAAGCCGAAAAACGCGCCGCCGCGCGCGGACTCAAGGTGGCGCGGCGCAGCGCGGATACTCTTGCGCTTCAAATCGCCAGGCAATTTGCCGCCGCGCATGACCTCAAAGTAAAGCAGTACGGCGCGGGCAGCGCTCCGCCGCCGGAGACCGATGTCTGGCTCGGCGACAGCATGGGCGAAATGCCCGCCTACTACGCCTGCGCCGACTTCGCGCTGATCGGCGGCTCGCTGCTGCCCTTCGGCGGCCAAAACCTCATCGAAGCCGCCGCCTGCGCCTGCCCCGCGCTCGTCGGCGAACACACCTTCAATTTCGCCCAGGCCGCCGAAGACGCGATCCAAAGCGGCGCGGCCCGTCGGATTAGCCCCTCCGGAATCGAAGCCCTCCCGCAATCCCTGCTGCGCGCCATCCAGCCGCTCCTTTCCGACCCCGCCCAACGTGCCGCAATGAGCGCATCCGCCCTGATTTTCAGCGCCGCCCACCGTGGGGCTGCCCAGCGCATCCTCGCGTTGATCGGGAAACAAATCCCGGCCTCCGGACGGGATGATCGTGCTGTGAAACAGGAATGAGGAAGAGGAGCGATTTTCTAAATTTACTTAAATAATATTCCGCTACTGTAGCCGATTACAATTTAAAATTATTTAAACAAATTTAGAAAATTCAGGAGGGAATTCCCGTTCAAACTTCCCAGGTTCGGCACACTCCGGTGCTTTCCCGAAAATTCCACTATGAACATCCATGAATCGCCATCTTGCCCATTGGGGTTCAAAAAATGAACCAGACATAATAATTTCTGCGGAGACATACTTCCCATGGGCCAGAACTGGCATATCATCCTTTTTTCCCAGATCGACCGGAATCTTTTTTGCGATCCATCGTAGATGCCAATGACTACCAATCACAACCCCACCTCGAACGGTACTTCAAGCGAGACGCCTCCGGCCAGCCGCAGGCGCTCATTCGACATTGAGTCGATCCGGAAACTGGCTGAGGCTTTCGGCGGGCAGTGCCTGTCGGAAAAATACACCAGGGTTCATCAAAAGCTCATCTGGCAATGCAGGAAAGGGCATATCTGGGAAGCGGATTCGAGTCAGATCCTGCGCGGGCGTTGGTGCGCCAAATGCAGAATGGAGCGCCTCTGGGAGGGACGGCTGGAAAAACTTCGCGCGGCGGCGAAAGCGAAAGGAGGGGAATGCCTGACTACCGAATACACCGGATACCGTGGCAGGCTGCTATGGCGCTGTGGCAAGGGCCACATCTGGCAGGCGCGGTCCGACGGGGTTTTGGGGCGTTCCTGGTGCCCGATCTGCGGGAATGAGAAAAAAAGAACTCCTCTTTCGGAGTTGCAGGCACTGGCAAAACAACGGGGTGGAAAATGCCTGACGACGGAATATGTCGGCATGAGTCACAAGATGCTCTGGCAATGCGGGGAGGGGCATCTCTGGAGGACATCGGGAAACAAGGTTCAACGCGGCAGTTGGTGCCCTGCCTGCGTGCACCAGAGTCTCCGCCTGACGATCGAATCGATGCAGGAAATTGCGCGGTCGCGAGGGGGATTTTGCCTGTCGACGAAATATATCAAGAGCTCTTCAAAACTGAACTGGCAATGCGCCCACGGCCATGTGTGGAGCGCTGCGCCAGGCCATGTCAAGTCGGGGCAGTGGTGCCCCACCTGCGCGCGTCGTACCCACATCAACCGCACGATCGAGGATATGCAAAAGCTGGCGCATGAGCGCGGGGGGCGCTGCCTGTCGAAGGAATACCTCGGAACCGTTCATAAACTGAGTTGGCAGTGCAAGCTCGGCCATGTCTGGAAGACGACCCCGGCAATCGTGATGCGGGGCTCATGGTGTCCCGAGTGCTATTACCTGAATATGTGCTTGAGCGACAAGGCGCGCGAAAAATATCTCCGCGCCGGAAGCCTGGAGAAGGCAAAGCGGAAGCCGAAGCGGGATTAGGACGAGAGCATCTGCTCGATCAACTGGCGCACGGTGTTCGGGTTGAAAGGCTTGTCGCAGATCGCCGAGACGCCCGCCTGTTCGATGGCCGCCAGGCGGCTGCCGTCCTGTTCGCTGGTGATCATCAGGATCGGCACCGAAGCCTGCCAGCTCTGGGTGCGGATGTATTGGGTCAGTGCCTTGCCGTCCATTTCCGGCATGTTGTAGTCGGTTAGAACCAGATCGAACATGGTTTCGCCGAGGATTGCCACGGCCTCGGTTCCGTCCTTTGCTTCGACGCAGTTTTCGATGCCCAGATTCTTCAGGACGCGACGAATGAATTTGCGGGCATTGGGGCTGTCGTCGACCAGCAATACTTTCAGGTTTTCGAGGTCGATGTTGGCGGAAATCGGTTCTCCCGGCTCCAGATAATCGAGAACGCCGCGCAGGGCGCGCTCCAGTTGCTGTTCGTTGAAAGGCTTTGGAAGGATGATGCAGGCGCCGGATTGACGGATCGGGTCGAGCATCTGCGGCCGGGTTTCGCTCGAAATCAGGATGAACGGAATATCCGGATCCTCTCCGGCGCGCAGGGCGCAAACGAGATCGGTGCCGTTCATGTCCGGCAGGTAGAGGGCGCTGACGATGCAATTGGGCGATATGGTGCGGATCTGGAGCAGGGCTTCCTCTCCGTTGCGGGCCACGGCGATCCGGACGACGCCCGCATCGCGCAGCATTTGCTCGATGAGCCGCTCCTGGACTCTCGAAGGTTCGACCAACAGAACCGACAGACTGTTAAAAAACGTTGCCATACATTCTCCGTTGCATTGCCTGGATCCGAAAACTGCTCTTCATTTTGTGGGGAGAGCGGAACACCAAAACCCTGAAATTGTGTTGTTTTTACCAATATTCTTTACATTATATTCGTCCCGTCACACTCGTAAGCTCTTTTAAATAAAAGATTTTGTGGCAATGTGGCATGATATTCCGGTTGCTTATTTGTAAAACTTCTGGGAAACAGGTGCAATGAATAAAGTGCGTTCCATCGTTCCTCTTGTCGCCGTACATGCTAAAACTACCATGAACGGAGGCGAAGTGCAGCCGGACAAGGAGGCGCCGGAAAACATGGAAATTGCTGCTGCGGCGGTGGAGCAATCCGAACCCGCCAACCTTGCGGCGAAGCAGAATATGGCGTTTCCGCCCCAGCCCCAGCCACATTCCGAGACTTCGGTTTATCTCGAATTCTTTGGACTGCGCGAAGCTCCCTTTCGCCTGACGCCGCATACCGATTTCTTCTTTCCCGGCGCGAATCGCAGTTCGATTCTGGACGCGCTGGTTTATGCCGTCACCCTGGATGAAGGCATCGTGAAGGTCAGCGGAGAGGTCGGCAGCGGCAAGACGATGTTGTGCCGCATGCTTCTGGAAAAACTGCCGCCGGAAGTCATCAGCGTCTATCTTCCCCATCCGTCGCTGTCGCGGGACGAGGTATTTTTTTCGCTCGTCGCGGAGCTCGGGCTGGACGGGCATGACACACGCAATCCGGCGCTTATGCTTCGAGCATTGCAGAAATACCTGTTGAAATGCTACAGCGAGGGGAAAAGAGTCGTCATCCTGATCGACGAGGCCCATGCAATGCCGGGTACGACACTCGAAGATATCCGCTTGCTTTCCAATCTCGAATCGGACCGGCACAAACTTGCGCATATCGTGCTTTTCGGCCAGCCGGAACTGGATACCCTGCTGGCGCAAAGACATATGCGGCCCCTGCGGGAAAGAATTACCCACAACTTTGCGTTGGGAGCCGTATGCGGCGAGGAAATCGGCCGCTATCTCGAATTCCGCCTGCGCATCGCCGGCTATCAGGGGTTGCCGGTATTTACCCCGGCGGCGTTGCGGCTCATCCATTCCGCTTCGGAAGGATTGCTGCGCCGGGTCAACATCATTGCCGACAAAACCTTGCTTGCCGCGTTTGCGCAGGGTGTGCGCAGCGTTGACGCGCGCCTGGTCAGGCGCGCGATCCGCGATGCCGAATTCCTGCCCCTGCGCGCGCAGTCCTTCTTCCGCCGTCATTGGACCTGGCTGGCAGGGGCCGGCGCGTGCGCGGCGCTCGCTGCAGGCGTGGGCTTCCTTGCTGCCGGCGGAAATCCCTTCATGCCGCATTCCGTTGCGCCTTCCGTCCCGCCCGTTGTGCAGACTGCGACGGAAAATCTTCCTCCGGCTCCGGCATCTGCCGATTCTTCGATGCCTGCGGCTTCATTGCCGGAAAATCCCGCAACTTCCTTGCCGGCTCCCGCCGCTCCGGCAGACGAGGCGCAGATCGATCCGGAGTTGTTGCAAGGGCTTGGGCCGCGCACCTCGGAATTGCTGCGGCAGAGCCAGGCATGGCTGCGCGATGCGCCCTCATCCCGTTACTTCCTGCAGATCGAGCGCAAGGACATCAATCGAGGCAACGACATCGAGCGCTCGCTCACCGAAATGGCGAACCTGTCCTTCGACCAGACCCTGTTGCGCGTCTATCGCTCCCATCTTTCGGGGCGGGATCGCGTCGGGATCATTTATGGCGACTACCCGTCGCGCGAAGCGGCATTGGCGGCAATTGAGACGCTTCCGCCAGAAATCCGGGCGCGGGAACCCTATCCCCGCACGGTAGAGATGCTGCGTTAGGGAAGCCCTGAACAACCTGCCATTTTTCGGCTTTTGAGATAAATAAAACCGTAGCCGGTTACAGGGAATGCGGCGGGTTCGTTTTTTCCCCTCAAAAATCCGTTTTCGAGGCGGGTTTTCCCGCTTTTTCGGCCCATTGCCCGTACCGCTGCCGTGATCTCTTCTCGTTCCTGCAGCCGCCGCTGACACGGCTCCACCTGCTTCCTCCCTTCAAGAAATACTTCCCGGCGGGCCTTCTTCCTCCTGGGCCACGTATTCCGCGTCCGAAAAATTGCTGCAATGCAGCATATAATGAAAGCTTAATAAAATTTTTTATCCCTTGTGGAAGAACAAGTGTCCGACTCCATTTTCATCATCCAATCCGGTCTGGCAGAAGGAAGGCGCAAGAGTCGCCTGCCCGGTCTGCTGGACATCATGCAGAGCGCCAGCGGGCTGGTGCTTGCGCTGTTCATGTGGGGGCACATGTTTTTCGTGGCCTCCATTCTTCTTCCGCAGGGCGAGACGATCATGTGGATCGTGACCCGGTTTTTCGAGGGTTATTTTTTCTTCGGCAGGAGCATTCATTGGCTGGTGTCCTGCGTCGCCGCCTTTGTGGCGCTGGTCTTCGTCACCCACGCGCTGCTGGCGGTGCGCAAGTTCCCTGCCGGCTACCGGCAATTCCGCGCGATACGCTCCCATACCAGGGCAATGCGGCACGAAGATTCCACCCTCTGGATATGGCAGGTCTATACCGGCTTTCTCCTTTTCTTCCTGGCTTCGGCGCATCTGTACCAGATGATGATCTGGCCGCAGAACATCGGCCCCTACGCTTCTTCGGACCGCGTCTGGAGCGACGGGTTGTGGCCGTTCTATTTGGCGATGTTGCTCGCGGTCGAGTTGCACGCCGGCATCGGACTGTATCGCCTGGCGGTGAAATGGGATCTGCTGCCGGCTTCCCGCGTTTTCCTGAAAAGGCTGAAATGGGCGCTGACCGCGTTTTTCCTGATCCTGGGGCTGGCGACCCTGGGCGCGTACATGAAAATCGGCTACGAGCACCGTTACCAGGTGGGCGAGCGCTATACCCCGGAAACGCTGCCTGACTGGCTCCTGCGCCTTGCGCCTGCGGAAGATTTCCAGGAACTGCGCCGGATGCGGACAATCCCTGCGGAGGAGGCGCGATGAAAATTCTCATGACCGACGTGCTCGTCATCGGCGGCGGGCTGGCCGGATTGCGGGCCGCGATCGGCGCGAAACGGCGCGGGCATCACGTCCTCGTCCTTTCGCTGGTTCCTCCGAAACGTTCGCATTCGGCGGCGGCGCAGGGCGGGATGCAGGCTTCGCTCGCCAATGTGATTCGCGGGCAGGGCGATTGCGAGGATACGCATTTCGAGGATACCGTGCGCGGCAGCGACTGGGGCGCGGATCAGATCGTCGCGCGGATGTTCGTCAACACCGCTCCCAAGGCAGTGCGCGAACTCGCGGCCTGGGGAACGCCATGGAGCCGGGTGCGTCGAGGCGCGCACGAGGTCATCATCAACGCCGAAAAGGTCACCCTCACCGAACGCGACGAAGCGCATGGGCTGATCGCGCAACGCGATTTTGGCGGCACGAAGAAATGGCGCACCTGCCATGTGTCGGACGGAACCGGGCACGCCATGATGTTTACGATGAGCGACCAGCTCATCAGGCACGATATCGAGGTGCTGGAACGCACCGAAGCCCTTGCCCTGATCCACGACGGCGAACGCTGTTACGGCGCGGTCGTCCGCAATCTCGTCAGCGGGGAAATCTTCGCCTGCATGGCAAAAGCGACGATGATCGCCACCGGCGGCGCGGGACGCCTTTATCGCGTCACCACCAACGCCGTCATCTGCGAAGGCATGGGGCACGCGCTGGCGCTGGAAACGGGCATCGCGCCGCTCGGCAACATGGAAGCCGTGCAATTCCACCCCACCGGAATCTTTCCGGCGGGCATCCTCGTCACCGAGGGCTGCCGGGGCGATGGCGGCCTGTTGCGCGACGTGGACGGGCATCGCTTCATGCCCGACTACGAGCCGGAAAAGAAGGATCTCGCCTCGCGCGACGTCGTTTCCCGCCGGATGGAGCAACATATCCGCAGCGGAAAGGGCGTTCCCTCGCGCTTCGGGGAACATCTCTGGCTCGACATCACCCTGCTCGGCGCGCACCACATCGGGCCGAAGCTGCGCGAAGTCAAGGAAATCTGCGAAACCTTCCTGGGCATCGACCCGGTTCACCACTGGATTCCGGTGCGTCCGGCGCAGCATTACACGATGGGCGGGGTTCGCACGAACCACACCGGCGAATCGCCCTGGCTCAAAGGGCTGTTCGCGGCGGGCGAGGCCGCCTGCTGGGACTTGCACGGCTTCAACCGGCTCGGCGGCAACTCCGTGGCCGAAACCGTGGTTGCGGGCATGATCGTCGGCGAATTCATCGCCGACTTCTGCGACAACCCCGCCAATACCGTCGCCCAGCCGGTCAAGCTCGCGCAGGAATTCATCCGGCGCGAAAAGGACAAGCTGGAAAAGCTGCTGAATCAACCCGGCAAGGAAAACCCCTTCCGCCTGTGCACCGAAATGCAGGAGATCATGACCCGTTGCGTCGGCATCTTCCGCAGCGCCAACGGCCTCCAGGAAGGGATATGCGGGCTCCAGCGCCTTTTACAGAGAAGCCGCAGTCTCGGGATCAGCGGCAAGAGCCGAGGCAGCAATCCGGAACTCGTCGCCGCCTACCGGCTCCGGCGGATGCTGAAGCTCGCCCTCACCATCGCGCATGGCGCCCTTCAGCGCACCGAAAGCCGGGGCGCGCACTTCCGCGAGGATTTCACGCGGCGGGACGACCGCAACTGGCTCAAGCGAACCCTGGCCTTCTGGCCGAGCGATCCGGAAACGCTCCTGCCCCGCCTCGAATACGAGCCGATCGACATCAAGGCGATGGAGTTGCCGCCGGGCTGGCGCGGCTACGGCGCGAAGGACTATATCGCCCATCCGGACACCACCGAACGCCAGTTCGAGATCGAGCAAATCAAGTCGCAAACGGAACACTGCGACCGTTTCGCCCAGCAGGAAGCCCTGATGCCCTATACCGCCTGTCTGCCCGAAAGCCTGCGCGGGAAAAACGAGCGCCTGGACGAGCCTCTGGAGAGCGCCCAATGAGCCAACGGCAAATTACCCTGAAAATCCTGCGCTACAACCCGCAGGAGGCCGGTTCCGAACCGCGCCTGCAAAGCTATTCCCTGGAAACGGCCGAGGCGATGACCCTCTTCATCGCCCTGAACGAAATCCGCGAACACCAGGACCCGACCCTCCAATTCGATTTCGTCTGCCGCGCCGGAATTTGCGGCAGCTGCGCGATGATGGTCAATGGACGCCCCCGGCTCGCCTGCCGCACCCTCGTTGCCGAACTGCCGGACACGGTCGTTCTCGCCCCGCTTCCCTTCTTCGAACTGATCGGCGACCTCTCCGTCAACACCGGGAAATGGATGCGCGGCATGAGCGAGCGCCTGCATACCTGGCTGCATACGATGGAGGAATCCCCCGACATCTGCCGGATCGAGGAACGCATGGAGCCGGAAGACGCCGAAGCCGTCTACGAGATGGACCGCTGCATCGAATGCGGTTGCTGCGTCGCCGCCTGCGGGACGGCCCGGATGCGCCAGGATTTCGTCGGCGCGGTCGGCTTCGGCAAGATCGCCCGCTTCCGCCTCGACCCGCGCGACATCCGCACCGATGCCGATTACTACGAACTGATCGGCGACGACACCGGCGTATTCGGCTGCATGTCGCTGCTCGCCTGCCACGATGTCTGTCCCAAATCCCTCCCCCTGCAAAACCAGATCGCCTTCCTGCGCCGGAAGATGGCGCAGGTTTCGATACGGCGTGAGTAAACACCCCGGCGCGGAGCGCCGGAAATCAAAGCCCCCTTTTGAAAGGGGGTGGCAGCGAAGCTGACGGGGGTTTGGTTTTTCAGTTGCGGAGGGGGGAATGATGGGTTTCGCTTCGCCCTACCCATCCTGCATAATTGGAGTATTTATGGGCCGGATCAATAAGACCCACTCAGCCCCACTCCCGGCGTCAATCCCTGCCAATCCTCTCCACTCCCCCGAGCCACGGGCGTAGCGCGTCGGGGATGGCGATGCTGCCGTCGGCTTGCTGGTGGTTTTCCAGGATCGCGACGAGGGTTCGCCCTACCGCGAGGCCGGAGCCGTTCAGGGTGTGGGCGAGTTCCGGTCTGGCGGCTTTCTCGCGCCGGAATCGCGCCTGCATTCGCCGCGCCTGGAAGTCGGTGAAATTCGAGCAGGAGGAAATTTCGCGGTAGGTGTTCTGCGCCGGCAGCCAGACTTCCAGATCGTAGGTCTTTGCGGCGGAAAAGCCCATGTCGCCGGTGCATAGCGCGATGCGGCGGTAGGGGAGTTCGAGCCGTTCGAGGATCGTTTCGGCGTGGCGCGTCAGCGCCTCGTGCGCGTCCCAGGAATCTTCGGGAGCGACGACCTGCACGAGTTCCACCTTGTCGAATTGATGCTGGCGGATCATGCCGCGCGTGTCCTTGCCGTAGGCGCCGGCTTCGGAGCGGAAGCACGGGGTATGGCAGACGAATTTGAGCGGCAGTTGCGCGATGTCCAGGATTTCGTCGCGCACGAGGTTGGTGACCGGCACTTCGGCGGTCGGGATCAGGTAGAGCGGGTCGGCCTCAAGGCGCGGCACCTTGAAGAGATCGGCCTCGAATTTCGGCAGTTGCCCGGTGCCGAAAAGGCTGGCGGCGTTGACCAGATAGGGGGCGTAGATTTCGGTGTAACCGTGTTCGGTGGTGTGGATGTCGAGCATGAATTGCGCCAGCGCCCGGTGCAGCCGCGCCACTGGCCCCTTGAGGACACAAAAGCGCGCGCCGGAGATTTTCGCGGCGGCGGCGAAGTCGATCTGCCGGAGTTGTTCGCCAAGCTCGACGTGATCCCTGGGCGCGAAATCGAAGGCGCGCGGGGCGCCCCAACGCCGGATTTCGGCGTTGTCGTTTTCGTCCTTGCCGACGGGGACGCTTTCGTGCGGCAGGTTGGGCAGCGCCGAGACGATGGCTTCGATCTGCGGCAGCAGCGCGGCCAGCCGCGTTTCGCTCGCTTCCAGTTCGCCCTTCAGTTGGGCAACCTGATTCAGCACCGCGTCGGCATTTTCTCCCTTCGCCTTGAGAACGCCGATCTGCTTTGAAAGGGCGTTTCGTTGCGCCTGCAATTCCTGCGTGCGCGTCTGCAATTCCTTGCGCTCGTTTTCGAGACGCTGGAACGGGGAAAAATCGTAGGCCGCGAAATCGCCGCCGCGCGTGGCGAGAAGGGCGGCAACGGTGTCGAGCTGGTTGCGCAGCAGTTGAATATCAAGCATGGGGGGTCAATCCTTTTTTTTGGAAGAAGGTGGTTCAGAAGGTGCTTTGCGCGCCGCCTTGTCGAGGGCGCGCAGGTGGGCGAGTTTTTCCGCGATTTTCGCTTCCAGCCCGCGGTCGGTGGGGCGGTACCAGGAAACCGCCGGCATTTCGTCCGGGAAATAGCTTTCACCGGCGGCGTAGGCTTCGGCCTCGTCGTGCGCGTAGCGGTAATCCTTGCCGAAGCCCATTTCCTTCATCAGGCGGGTTGGCGCGTTGCGCAGGTGCAGCGGCACCGGGCGCGAGGCGTCGCGGGAGATGAAGGAGCGCGCGGCGCTGTAGGCGAGATACGCGGAATTCGACTTGGCGGCAACCGCGAGATAAAGCACGGCGGTCGCGAGCGCCAGTTCGCCTTCCGGCGAGCCGAGGCGTTCGTAGGTGAGCGCCGCGCTCTGCACGATGTCGAAGGCGCGCGGGTCGGCCAGGCCGATGTCTTCCCAGGCCATGCGCACGATGCGGCGGGCAAGGTAGCGCGGATCGGCGCCGCCGTCGAGCATCCGGCAGAACCAGTACAGCGCGGCGTCCGGGTCGGAACCGCGCACCGATTTGTGCAGCGCCGAAATCTGGTCGTAGAAGGCGTCTCCGCCCTTGTCGAAACGGCGCAACTGTTGCGCCAGCGTGGCCTCGACGAAAGCGCCGTCGATCCGTTCGAGATTTGCCACATCCGCCGCGGTGCGGATTTGTTCGATCAGGTTCAAGAGCCGCCGCGCGTCGCCATCGGCAACGCCGATCAGCCGTTCGCGGGCGTTGTCCTCGACTTCGAGACCGGAGAGGATGCGCTCCCGCACACGCGCGAAAAGCTGTTCCATTTCCTCTTCCGAGAGCGGCGTCAGCACATAGACGGCAGCGCGGGAGAGCAACGCGGAATTGACTTCAAAGGAAGGGTTTTCGGTCGTCGCGCCGACGAAGGTGAACAAGCCGGATTCGACGAAGGGCAAAAAGGCGTCCTGCTGCGCCTTGTTGAAGCGGTGCACTTCGTCGACGAAGAGGATCGTGCGACGGTCGAGCGCGCGGTTGGTTTCGGCGCGGGCAATCGCGTCGCGGATTTCCTTGACGCCGGAAAGCACGGCGGAAAGCGCGATGAAATCGGCGTCGAACGCGCCGGCCATCAAGCGCGCCAGCGTCGTCTTGCCGACGCCGGGCGGCCCCCAGAAAATCATCGAATGCGGCTGATGCGCTTCAAAGGCCAGGCGCAGCGGCTTGCCCGGCCCGAGCAAATGCGCCTGCCCGATCACTTCGTCGAGCGTTCTTGGCCGCAACGCCTCGGCAAGCGGCGCGTAGGGCGCGGCTTGCCGGGCTGCGCCGCCCGGTGTGGAAGCATCGGGCAATGAAGAGGGAAAAGCGGGGAACAACTCGCCGCTTGCGGTTTTCTTAGTCACCGATCACATCCGCGCCCTCCGGGGGCGTGAAGTTGAACAGCGAGGCGGGCAGCGCCGGATTGCGCTCGATTGCGGAAAACGAAACCCGGGTCATCTGGCCGAAGGCGTCGAAGAGTTCCATGGCCCGGATTTCGTCGCCGAAGAAACCGATGCGCAATTTCTCGAAACCGCTTTCCGGATTCTTGGGCACGGCTTCGAGCCAATCCATGCCGTCTGCGGACGAGGCGCCCTGAGTGCCCAAAACGCGCAGGGTGAAATTTTTTTCCAGTTCGCCGCTGCCGGCAGTGCCGGTGAGCACCGCAGCGGGCGAAGAGCCGAGCGCGGCGTCGACCTTCTTCACCGTGACCTGGCGCAGATCGGGGTCATAGGCCCAAACCTTGAGGCCATCGCCGACGATCAGTTGCGGCCAGGGTTTGTCGATTTGCCAGCGGAATTTTCCGGGGCGCGAAATCGCCATGCTGCCGGAGGAAAATTGCGGTTTCTTGCCGCCCCCGGCGGTGACGACCTGCTCGAAGTTGGCGCGCACCGTCTTGTCGGCGGCAAAGCGGCGCAGCTTTTCCAGCGCGTCGGCATGGGCGGCGGAAGCCCAGAGAAAGCTGGAAAGCAGGAACAGGCACGACAGATTGCGAAAGATCATCCTCATTCTTCTCTCTCCCTGATCAATACTTCGCGCCCGCCGCGCCCGTCCATTGCCGAGACGATGCCGGCCTTTTCCATGGTTTCGATCAAGCGCGCGGAGCGGTTGTAGCCGATGCGCAGATGGCGTTGCACGAGCGAAATCGAAGCGCGGCGGCTCTTGACGACGACTTCGACGGCCTGATCGTAGAGCGGATCGTTTTCCCCGTCCGCGCTTCCGCCGCCGTTGCCGATGCTGCCGCCGTCCTCTTCCTGATCCGGATCCTGCAACACCTCCGCGACATAATCCGGCGGCGCGATTTTCTTCAGGTATTCGCTGACCTGATGCACTTCCTCATCGGCGACGAAAGCGCCGTGTACCCGCGTGGGGTAGCCGGTGCCCGGCGCCAGGTAGAGCATGTCGCCCTGGCCGAGCAGCGCCTCCGCGCCCATCTGGTCGAGAATCGTGCGCGAGTCGATTTTGGAAGAGACCTGGAACGAAATGCGCGTCGGGATATTGGCCTTGATCAGGCCGGTGATGACATCGACCGAGGGACGCTGCGTCGCCAGGATCAGATGAATGCCCGCCGCCCGCGCCTTTTGCGCCAGGCGCGCGATCAACTGCTCGATCTTCTTGCCGATCACCATCATCAGGTCGGCCAGTTCGTCGATGACGACGACGATATAGGGCAACGCGGAAAGCGGTTCCGGCGATTCGGGGACGAGCGGGAAAGGATTGGGGATTTTCGTTCCCTGTTTTTCCGCTTCCCGGATTTTCGCGTTGAATCCGGCCAGGTTGCGCACGCCGAGCGCGCTCATCAATTTATAGCGCCTGTCCATTTCGCCGACGCACCAGTTGAGCGCGTTCGCGGCCTGCTTCATATCCGTGACCACCGGCGTCAGCAGGTGCGGAATGCCCTCGTAGACCGAGAGTTCGAGCATCTTCGGATCGACCAGGATCAGCCGCACTTCCTGCGGCGCCGATTTATAGACCAGCGACAGGATCATCGCGTTGATGCCGACCGACTTTCCGGAACCCGTCGTTCCGGCGACGAGCAGATGCGGCATCTTCGTCAGATCGACGACCACCGGCAGGCCGCCGATATCCTTGCCCAGGGTCAGGGTCAGCGGCGAGTGCATATCGTTGTAGGCCGGGCTGTTGATGATTTCGATCAGCCGCACCGTCTGCCGTTTCGGGTTCGGCAATTCGAGCGCCATGCACGACTTTCCGGGCACGGTTTCGACCACGCGCACCGAAACCAGCGACAGCGCGCGCGCCAGATCCTTGGCCAGATTGACGATCTGCGCCCCCTTGACGCCGGTGGCTGGCTCGATTTCGTAGCGCGTCACCACCGGGCCAGGATACGCGGCCAGCACCCGCACCGTCACGCCGAAATCGGCGAGCTTGCGCTCGATCAGGCGCGAAGTGAATTCAAGCGTATCCGCCCCCGGCAAATTGCTTTGCTCCGGGGCCGGGGAAAGCAGGCGCAAGGGCGGAAGCAGGCCGCCTTCGACCGCTTCGGGAAAGAGCGGCGGCTGCGCTTCGCGCGCGATCCGCTTCCCGATTTTCGGCGAGGGCGGCAACTCCGGCGGCGTTTCGATGATGATCGGCGCGTAATGCTCGATCCGGCTTTTCTCTTCCTCGACAAAAGCCTCGCGCAATTCGGCCTCTTCGCGCCCGAGGCGGCGGTCGCGCCAGTATTCGATCAGGTTCCGGATTCCCCGCCACGAAGCTTCGAGCAGCGCGCCGACGCGCTCGCAGGCGCTCAACCACGAAATCCCGCTGAAAAGGCTCCAACTCAACCCGATCAGCGCCAGCAGCGCCAGCGTCGCGCCGGTAAAGCCGAGGTGACGCACCGCCAGCGCGCCGACCTCGATCCCGATCACCCCGCCTGCCTCCTGCGGCAGCGGGATCGGCATCGAATAAAAACGCAGGTTTTCGAGCGCGCAGGACGCGACCAGCAAAACGGCGAAACCGGGATAGAGAAGATAGACCGGCCTTTGCGCGGCGGCTTCGGCATTGTCGAGCCGGCGATAACCGCGCCAGACGATGACGACGCAAAAAGCCACCCACCACCAGGCGGAAAACCCGAACACGAACAACAGCAAATCCGCCAGCCACGCCCCCGCGCGTCCGGCGGGATTATTCAGCGCGACGGAATGCGTGGCATGCGACCAGCCGGGATCGCCGTAGTCGTACCCCCAAAGCGAAAGCGCCAGAAAAACCGCCAGCGCAATCAGCGCCAGCCAGCGCAACTCGCGCAAGAACCCGGCAATCGCGTCCGGCAAGGGCGCAGTCTCGCCGATCGAGGGAGAACGAAGGATTTTGTCGAAAACGGCCATGCGTGCGTAATATCCCGGTCTGAAATTCGGATCAAGCGGCGACAACGCCGCGCTCGATCACTTCGGAAACCCAGGCGTTCAGGCTCTTGCCCTGGGTTTCGGCGACCATCGCGGCACGGGCATGCAATTCCGGCGAAAGACGCAGGCGGAATTGCCCGGAATAAGGGTGATTCGGCAGCCGTCCCAATTTTTCGCAGCTTTCCAGATAATCATCCACGGCCTCTTCAAAAGCCGCCCGCAACGCGGCAACGCTATTGCCGTGAAAACCAATCACATCGCGGATTCCGGCGATATGTCCCACGAAACATTGATCCTCTTCACTGTATTCCACACGCGCCGCATAGCCCTTGTGCATCATCGTATTCATGGCTTCACTCCAATATTCTCCAGAATTTCAAGCAGAAGCACACCCCATGCACAGCGTGGAAGGTCGGAGGAAATCGACTGGCAGAAAGCATGAAATCAAAATGTGAAATTATTGTCGCAGCAACAAGGCTGCGAGCGTAACGATTGATTTTACATTGAATTTAGAAAATATAACGCCAAAAAAAACGCAAAACACATAGCTTGGGGTGAGCCTGCTGCCCCCAACGCAAAGGATAGCGACAAGCTTTGGCTTGGCAAGTCTGCCTCAAAAAACTGTGCAGCCTGATAAGGGGGCGGTGTCCTGAAAAACAATCAAAAACGCAGGTTAATTGCCGTTTTCAACAAAATTTTGTTGAAATCCTGTTTTTGATCGTGCAAAATTCGTATTTAAGGACCCACAACAATTCACCACAATCTGCCTTCGGAAGAGAGAACCTCATGTTGAAATCCTTCACGGTAGAAAATTTCTACTCTTTCCTTGAGCCTGTGCAAATCCCGCTGGAGCTGAATCGCCACGCTCCGGAAGATGATTTGTCCTTCATCTCCCCTGTCACAAATATCCGTGCTTCCAAGTGTCTGGCCGTAGTCGGCGCCAATGCGAGTGGCAAGACAAACTTCGTTCATGCCCTGGCCTTCCTGAACTGGTTCAGCGCTTATTCCTTTCAGTCGGAACCAGATGCTCCCATTCCGATATTTCCTCATTTTTCGGCGAAGGACAAAGCAACTTCGTTTGAAGTGGAATTCGAGTATGACCGGCAAACGTGGCGTTATTGCCTGAAGGCAAGCAGGGAACGTGTTCTTCATGAATCGCTGCATGCCAAGCCAGGTAGCCGTTTTTCCCCTGTTTTCGTGCGCGACTGGGATAGCGGGGCACAGAGCTATATCGTCAAGCTGAACCAGAAAAAATTTGATTTTTTATTGAAAGAGGCCGTCAAGGTACGTCCAAATGCTTCCTTGATTTCGGCGGCAGCGCAGTATGGAGTCGAGTTGGCAAGAAAACTGGCATCCATGAATTTTTATCTCAATTTCAGTGTCAGGGGGCGTGTAAACGTGGAGCCGGCAAGTCTCTACAGAGCATCCGAGTTTTACAAAAACAATGAAAACATCCGCAATCGGATGACTACGCTCCTGACTGAATGGGATTTGGGACTGTCGGATGTCCGTATCGAGAAACATTCGTTTACGCCAAAACCGGGAGAAAACGCTGCGCCTGTCTATGTTCCTTATGGCATTCATCGTCTAGGCGATCAAGAACATTCTCTTCGATTCGAGGAGGAATCCAACGGCACACAGAGCGCGTTTCTCCTGCTTTCCGTTCTCCTGCCCGCCTTGCAGAACGGCGGAATTGCAGTCATTGACGAAATGGAAGCCAATCTTCATCCGCACATGCTGCCTGCAATCCTCGACCTGTTTTTTTCGCCCGAAACCAATCCCCATCACGCGCAAATCATCTTCACCACCCACTCGCTGGAAATTCTGAATCATTTGCATAAATATCAAGTCGTGATCGTGGAGAAAAACGACCGTTGCGAGAGTGAAGCCTGGCGCCTGGACAGTATGGAAGGCGTGCGTACCGATGACAATCTTTACGCAAAATACATGGCGGGCAGATATGGCGGAGTGCCCCGGCTATGACGCCCCTGAAACCGTCGCGCCTCGTTCGCCCTACCTTGCTTCTGGTCGGAGAAGGGGAAACGGAGGTGGCCTTTCTTGGACATTTGCGCTCGCTGTATTGCAAGGACGGCGCAGGAGTTGAAGCTACGATAAGGAACGCACACGGCAAAGGGCCGTCGCATATCATCAGGAAGACTGCGAGATTTGCTTATGGCATCGCCTATGATTCTCGTGTCGCCCTGCTGGATACAGACATCCCCTGGACAGATCAAGACAAGAAACTGGCCCGCCGGGAAAAAATTGGTCTTGTAGGCGCAGCTCCCTGCATTGAAGGATTGTTTTTATCTATTTTGGGCAAACCTGTTCCGGATTCTCCGGAAAGTTGCAAAGCAGCGATTAAAAAAGCGCTTCCTTCCTTCGATCCGCTCGAGCGAAAAAGCTACGCCCCATATTTCAGCAAGGCAGTTCTGGAAGAAGCACGGAACAGGATTCCTGATTTGAAGAGACTCCTGAAATATCTTGAAAGCATTCGGACGTAAAAGCTACAGGTTTTTTTCCGGAAATTTTCTAAATTTACATAAAGAATAGTGCGCTACAGTAGTGATTCTAATCAAATAATTATTATAGTAATTTAGAAAATGAAGCTCGGAGCCGTCTTGCTACGCCGCTTTCTTCCGCCCCAACTCTTCCCGGATGATCTTCCTGATTGCGGTTTCAATATCGGATTGCAGGAGGGCGTTTTTCAGTGTTTCGTTGATGAGCGTCTGATAGCCGCGCTCACCGGCCATTTGCTTGAAGTGCTCGATCAGGGAAGCATCGAGGTAAAGCGTGACGCGCTTTTTCGGCTGGACCAGCCTGCCTTCGACACGTTTCCGCAAGACAAGCTTGCCGGCTTCAATGTCGGCCCGGGTAATGGGCGTGTCCTCGTCAAAGGGTGCTGAAGTAGATTTCCTGTTCATTTTTCTCTGCCTTTCGCATCGAGATCAATCGTATTTCCTTGTCCGTTTCAGCAAAGGTGTAGCGCATGGGTTAATTGTATGTATATTTGTGCGTATGTCAAACACCGCATTTTTTACAAAAAACCCTGACTATTTTCTAAATTTACTTAAACAATAGTCCGCTACAGTAGTGATTTTCATCCAAGAATTATTATAGTAATTTAGAAAATCAAATTCACTCCCACCCTTGCCGGCGATACTGCCCCGCCCCGGCGGTGTGGGCTGTGTTGCATTTGTCCTCTCACCTTTCCAGGCTTCCGAAGGCTTTGGGAGGAATCGCTATAAAATAGCCCGCTTCCCATTTCAGTCCCAGGATTCTTTTATGACTTCTTCTTCCGCTGCCGTTTCCGAAGGGCAAGACCCGGCGCTTTCGGCATTGCTGGCGCTCTCGCCGCTCGATGGGCGTTATGCGGCCAAGCTCGATGCGCTGCGTTGGCAGTTTTCCGAATATGGCTTGATCCGCCGCCGCTTGCAGGTTGAAATCGCCTGGCTGCGCGCGCTGGCGGCGGAAGCGCATTTTTCCGAGATTCCCTCCTTTCCCGAGGCGACCGTGGCGGCGCTTGAGGCGCTGGTGCGGGATTTTTCGCCGGAGCAGGCGCTGGAGGTCAAGGCGATCGAGGCGCGCACGAACCATGATGTGAAGGCGCTCGAATACTGGATCCGCGAGGCTTTCGCGGCGCGGCGCGGGGATTTTTCGGAGGCGCTGGCGGCGGCAGAATTCATTCATTTTGCCTGCACTTCGGAAGACATCAACAACCTGGCCCATGCGCTGATGCTGGAGGCGGCGCGCGCCGAAACCCTGTTGCCGTCGCTGGGAAAAATCATCGACGCGCTGCGCGCGCTGGCCCATGCGCACGCCGATCTGCCGATGATGGCGCGGACGCACGGGCAACCGGCGACTCCGACGACGCTGGGCAAGGAAATCGCCAATGTGCTGTGGCGGCTGGAACGCGCCGGAGCGCGCATCGCCGCCGTCGCGCTTTCCGGCAAGATGAACGGCGCGGTGGGCAATTACAACGCGCATCTGGCGGCCTATCCCGGCTTTGACTGGGAAGGCTTCGCGCGGCGTTTTGTCGAAGGGCTGGGGATCGAATTCAACCCCTATACGATCCAGATCGAGCCGCACGATGCGATGGCCGAACTGTTCGACGCCTTCGCGCGCGCCAATACGATCCTGATCGACCTCGACCGCGACATCTGGGCTTATATCTCGCTCGGTTATTTCCGGCAGAAGCTCAAGGCGGGCGAAGTCGGTTCGTCGACGATGCCGCACAAGGTCAATCCGATCGACTTCGAGAATTCCGAAGGCAATCTCGGGCTGGCCAACGCGGTGCTGCGGCATCTGTCCGAAAAATTGCCCATTTCGCGCGGGCAGCGCGATCTCACCGATTCGACGGTGTTGCGCAATATGGGCGTCGCGCTCGGTTATACGCTGCTCGGCCATGATTCGCTGTTGCGCGGTCTCTCGAAGCTGGAAGCCGCGCCGGAACGGCTGCGGGAGGATCTGGAGGCGAACTGGGAATTGCTGGCCGAGCCGATCCAGACGGTGATGCGCCGTTTCGGGGTGGAAGAACCCTACGAAAAACTGAAAGCCCTGACGCGCGGGCAGCGGATCTCGCGCGAACAGATGCAGGCGTTTGTCGCGGCGCTGGAAATTCCGGAAGGCGCCAAGGCGGAATTGCTGCGGCTGACGCCGTGGGAATACACCGGAAAGGCCGCCGAACTGGCGCGGCGGATTTGAAGAAGGACGCGATGGAAGCCGAAGGAATCGTTCAGGAACAGGCGGAACAACAGGAACAACCCTGTCCGCGTTGCGGGCGTCCAGTGGCCGACGGCGCGGTGTATTGCCCGCATTGCTGCGGCGCTCCCCGGCTGCGCGGCGACACGCGCCACATCATGCGCGCCGGCCTGCGCGGCGGCGCGGCTGGACTTTTCCTCGGCTCGCTGTGCGCGGTCATTCTTCTGTGGTTCTGGGGCGACGTGCGCGGAACGCGCGGCATCGCCTTTGGCTGCGTCGTCACGTTCCTTACGACGGGCTTGTTGCTGGGCCTGACGCGCGGACGGGGATGGCGTTGAACACCTGTCGAGCGCAATCCTAAGCCATTCATGGCGGGGTCAGCGAGACATGGCCTAACAGGCGCCGAAGGCGCCCCGCATTGTGTAGGGGCGGGTGGTACGGGCGGGTTTCAAAC
>WQZF01000005.1 GCA_009780885.1 Betaproteobacteria bacterium
CTTCCGCGAGAGCACCGTCGTGATCGCCGCCGTCAGCGTCGTCTTCCCATGATCCACGTGCCCGATCGTCCCTACGTTAACGTGCGGCTTCGTCCGCTCAAACTTTCCCTTCGCCATGTCTACGGCTCCTTAAGCTCAAATAAATTTCAATTACTTTCTATTGTTGATTACCGCTTCCGCAACGTTTTTCGGCGCTTCGGAATAGTGCTTGAATTCCATGGAGTAAGTCGCGCGCCCCTGCGTCAGGGAACGCAGTTGCGTAGCATAGCCGAACATTTCCGCCAGCGGGACTTCTGCCTTGACTGCTTTCATCCCTCCGGGAAGATCATCCATCCCCTGCACGATTCCACGGCGCCCTGAAAGGTCGCCCATGACGTTCCCCATGTAGTCTTCCGGTGTTTCGACTTCTACCGCCATCATCGGTTCAAGCAGGGTCGGAGAGGCTTTTCTCATTCCGTCCTTGAATGCGGCAGAAGCCGCCATCCTGAAGGCATTCTCGTTGGAATCGACGTCATGGTAGGAACCATCGAACAGGGTGAATTTGATATCCACCACCGGAAAACCCGCCAGAACACCGCTGGTAATTGCGTCCTGCAGCCCCTTGTCCACTGCCGGGATGTATTCACGGGGAACCGTGCCGCCCTTGATGGCATCGACAAATTCGTAACCCTTGCCCGCCTCGTTCGGCTCGATCTTGAGCCAGACATGCCCATATTGACCGCGTCCGCCCGACTGCTTGACGAATTTTCCTTCCTGTTCGATGGCCTTCTTGATGCACTCGCGATAGGCAACTTGCGGCGCACCGACGTTTGCTTCCACGCTGAATTCCCGCTTCATGCGGTCTACGATGATTTCGAGGTGCAATTCGCCCATGCCCGAAATAATCGTCTGCCCGGATTCCTCGTCCGTGCGCACCCGGAAGGAGGGATCTTCCTGCGCCAGACGGTTCAGCGCGATTCCCATCTTTTCCTGGTCTGCTTTCGTTTTCGGCTCAACCGCCACGTGAATCACCGGCTCTGGGAATTCCATTCGTTCCAGAGTCACCACTGCATCGCCGTCGCACAGGGTTTCGCCGGTCGTCACTTCTTTCAATCCGACACAAGCGGCAATATCCCCCGCCCGCACTTCCTTGATTTCTTCCCGGTTATTCGCGTGCATCTGCAATATCCGGCCAATCCGTTCCTTGCGGCCCTTGATCGGGTTATAAACCGAATCGCCGGAATTCAGAACTCCTGAATAAACACGGATAAACGTAAGCTGCCCGACATACGGATCGGTCATCAACTTGAATGCCAGGGCAGAAAACTTGGCCTCATCCGAGGCTGCACGCGCCTCCTTGGAACCATCTTCCTTTTCTCCTTCAACGGGAGGAATATCGACAGGAGACGGCAGGAAATCGATCACCGCGTCCAGCATCCGCTGCACGCCCTTGTTGCGGAAAGCCGTACCGCAAAGCACCGGCTGAATTTCGCAATTGATCGTGCGGAGGCGGATTCCCTTGACGATCAATTCCTCGGACAATTCTCCCGTCTCGAGATATTCATTCATCAATTCTTCCGAGGCTTCGGCAGCCGCTTCGACCATTTGCTCGCGCCATTGTGTTGCTTCATCGAGCAAATTGCCCGGGATGTCGTGGTATTCGAACTTCATCCCCTGCGATTTTTCATCCCAGAAAATCGCCCTCATCCTCACCAGATCAACCACCCCTTCAAAGGCATCTTCCGCGCCGATGGGAATCACCACCGGCACCGGGTTTGCCTTCAAGCGGGTTTTCATTTGTTCGACAACCTTGAAGAAATTCGCCCCCTGGCGGTCCATCTTGTTCACAAAGGCAAGGCGCGGCACCCTGTACTTGTTCGCCTGGCGCCAAACCGTTTCCGACTGGGGCTGCACGCCACCCACGGCGCAATACACCATGCACGCCCCATCAAGAACGCGCATGGAGCGTTCGACTTCAATCGTGAAATCGACGTGCCCCGGGGTATCGATGATATTGATCCGATGCTCCGGATAGGTCATTTCCATGCCCTTCCAGAAGCAGGTCGTCGCCGCAGAGGTAATCGTAATTCCCCGTTCCTGCTCCTGCTCCATCCAGTCCATGGTCGCTGCTCCGTCATGGACTTCGCCAAGCTTGTGGTTCACCCCCGTGTAAAACAGGATGCGCTCGGTAGTGGTGGTTTTGCCTGCATCGATATGGGCACTGATGCCGATATTACGATACCGCTCGATAGGAGTTTTTCGGGCCACGGTAATTCTTTCTTCGTCTCTTGAAGAACAAGAAGTTCTTCAGTCATTAAAAACGATAATGGGCAAAAGCCTTGTTGGCTTCTGCCATGCGGTGCACCTCGTCGCGCTTCTTGACGGCGCCGCCGCGATTTTCGGAGGCTTCGAGCATTTCCGCTGCCAGCCGCTGTCCCATTGATTTTTCGGAACGCTTCCGTGCAGACTCGCGCAGCCAGCGCATTGCCAATGCCATGCGCCGCGACGGACGCACCTCAACCGGCACCTGATAGTTTGCCCCGCCCACGCGACGGGACTTGACCTCGACCACAGGGCGCACATTGCCGATCGCCAGGGAAAACACTTCCAGGGGATCCTTTCCGCTCTTCGTGGAAATCTGATCGAAAGCGCCATAAACAATCCGCTCGGCAACGGATTTCTTGCCACTCTGCATGATGGCATTGACAAATTTGGAAACTTCGACCGACCCGTATTTCGGATCCGGCAGAATATCTCGTTTGGGAACTTCGCGGCGACGCGGCATAGCAAATTCTCCAGAGTCACACCCCGCCTGAAGAAACTCTTTTTCTCAGGCGGGCACAAAAAACAAAATCAGGCGGTTTTGGGACGCTTCGCCCCGTACTTGGAACGGGACTGCTTGCGATCCTTGACTCCCTGGGTATCCAGCGAGCCACGAACCGTGTGATAACGCACACCGGGCAAATCCTTCACACGACCGCCGCGAATCAACACGACGGAGTGCTCCTGAAGGTTGTGTCCTTCGCCCCCGATATAGGAGATCACTTCAAACCCGTTGGTCAAACGAACTTTGCACACCTTGCGCAGCGCGGAGTTCGGTTTCTTTGGCGTCGTGGTGTAGACCCGCGTGCAGACGCCCCGCTTCTGCGGACACCGCTCCAGCGCAGGAACCTTGCTCTTGGACACCTCAGCCACTCTCGGCTTGCGCACGAGCTGATTAATAGTCGGCATATGGTTGTTTACCTTATTTACATGCTACAAAAAACCAAGGCGGAATAATCCGCCTTGGCGTTTTTAACCGTAGACGGCATTCAGGACGAATGCTCCAGGGGAAAGACTGTCGATTGTATGTCAGCCAATCCTTGCAAGTCAATACGAAGCTGCCAATCCGTTGCGGCAAGTGTCTCATCCCGGCATCAAGGCAGAACCGGGCTACAATTTTCTAAATTTAATTAAATAATGTTTTATTACCGTAGTGGATATTACACTAAAATTATTTAAACAAATTTAGAAAATTATTTGAACACCTGTCGAGCGCAATCCCTGCCATTCATGGCGGGGCCAGCGAGACATGGCCTAACAGGCGCCGAAGGCGCCCCGCATTGTGTAGGGGCGGGTTTCAAACCCGCCCCTACACAATCCCCAACCTTCAAGGTTGGGGTGACTCAAAAAAGAACCTGCCACATGCCTGAAGCCTGGTTCCGCAGAGGCGCGCGGCGCGGCGGTTTATTCAAGACATCCTCGAAAATCGTCCGCATTGTCGATCTCCACCACTGTTCCCACCGAAACGCACTCGAAGAGTTCGATCAAGTCGGAATTCTTCATGCGGATGCAGCCATGTGACCCCGCTTGTCCCACTACAATATCGTCAGGGCTGCCGTGGATGTAGATGTAGCGGCGCATCGTGTCCACCGTTCGTTGCGTACCGCAGTCTCGCTTCAAATCCCGGTTGAATCCCCATTCGCAGCCTCGCAGCCAGAGAATGCGCGTCAGTATCCAGTCGCGTTCCGGGAAGGCGTTTCCGAGTTCCGGGGTGTAGATTTCGCCGGTCGGGCGGCGGCGCACGAAGACGGTATTCACGGGCGCTCCGCTGCCGATCCTGGCGCGAATGATATGCTTGCCGCGTGGCGTGCAATAACTGCCGGATTGTTCGCCGGGCCCGTTGGCCGCAGTGGAAACGGGATAGCGGCAGAGCGGAATATCGCGCTCGTCGAGCAGCGTCAGGATTTGGCGGGCAAGCGAGATATGAATTCTCATGGATTTCGCAGCGGCAGGAAGAAGCGAAGGAAGTCTGTAGCGGCTTTGGCTCAGGCTCCCGGCGAGTTTCAAATCATAGGCTAACTGGAATCAGAGAGCGCCGCAACGGCGCGGGAAGTGTTGGTCAGAATCATGGTATCGGTTGTTCATTCGGTTGCGGCGCAAAGCGATCCCGAGCATTCGCTGCAAACCCTGTGCGAAGGCGTCTCCGAGGCGGAAGCCGAAGCCTTGCGCGAAGCGGCCGGCTTCGCGCGGCAGGCTTATGCCGACCATTATCTCGGCAGCGGCGAAGGCGTCTGGCGCCATGCGCTCGGAATGGCGCTGATTCTGGTGGGCCTCAAACTCGACGCCAACAGCCGTCTGGCAGCCTTGCTGTTTGCGCTGCCGACCTTCGACGAAAACAGCCTGGACCGCGCCAGGGAACGTTTCGGCGCGGGAGTGACGCATCTGGTGGACGGCATCACGCGGCTTTCCCGGCTGCGCCCGATCAAGCCGGGTTTCGTTGCGCCGTCGATGGAACGCGGAATCGACAATCCGCAGGAATTGAAAGCGCAGGTGGAAGTATTGCGCAAGATGCTGCTGGCAATGGTCGAGGACATCCGGGTCGTCGTCCTGCGCCTGGCATCGCGAACACAGACCTTGCGTTTCTATGCCGAAAGCGGAGATCCGCTGCGCACGCAGGTCGCGCGCGAAACGCTCGAACTCTATTCGCCACTGGCAAACCGGCTCGGCATCTGGGAACTGAAATGGGAACTGGAAGACCTCTCCTTCCGTTTCCTGCACCCCGACATCTATCGCCGCCTCGCCAAGGATCTCGATGAAAAGCGCAGTGAGCGCGAGCTGTTCATCGCCACGGCGATCGAGCGCGTGAAGCACGAACTGAAGCTCTCCGGTATCGGCAATGCCGAGGTATACGGACGGCCCAAGCATATCTACAGCATCTGGAACAAGATGCGCAAAAAGGATCTCGATTTTTCCGAGGTCTACGACATCCGCGCGTTGCGCATCATCGTCGACGACATCAAAGGCTGCTACACCGCACTGGGGATCGTGCACAACCTGTGGACGCCGATTCCGAAGGAATTCGACGACTACATCGCACATCCGAAAAGCAACGACTACCGTTCGCTGCATACTGCGGTGCGCTGCACTGATGGCCGCAGCATGGAAATCCAGATACGCACCTGGGAAATGCACCGCCATGCCGAACTCGGCGTCGCCGCGCACTGGCGCTACAAGGAAGGCAGCACGCGCGAGCCGGAAGACAACTACGATCAAAAAATCGCGCGCCTGCGGCAGATTTTGACCTGGAAGGAAGAAGTCGCCGACGCTTCGGACTGGGTACGGCATTACCGGCAGGCGGCGCTCGACGAAACCATTTACGTCATGACGCCGCAGGGGCGCGTCGTCGACCTGCCCTACGGCGCGACGCCGGTCGATTTCGCCTATCGCGTACACACCGACCTCGGCCATCGCTGCCGGGGCGCCAAGGTCAACGGAGCGCTGGTGCCGCTCAATACCCTGCTGGAAACGGGGCAGCGCGTCGAAATCGTCGCCGCGCGCGAAGGCGGCCCCTCGCGCGACTGGCTCAACCCGAATCTCGGCTACCTGATCAGCCACCGCAGCCGCGCCAAGGTACGCGCCTGGTTTGCCGCGCAGGCGACGGAAACGACCCTGGCAGAAGGGCGCGCAGTTATCCACCGCGAACTCCAACGCCTCGGCCAGACCGGGATGAAGATCGAGGAACTGGCGGAAAAACTCGGTTTTCCCAAGCTTGAGGCCCTCTTTCTTTCTGCCGGACGCAACGAACTCAATCTGCGCCAACTGCAAAACGTCGTGCGCGGAGTGCCGGAGACCCACGCGGAAAGCGAATTGCCGCTGCCGCGCCGCGCCACGGCGGAGTCCGAGAAGGGCGACCAGGGAATTCTCGTCGTCGGCATCGGCAAACTCATGTCGCAACTGGCGCGCTGCTGCAAACCCGCGCCGCCGGAACCGATCCAGGGATTCGTCACGCGCGGCAAGGGCATTTCGATCCATCGCGCCGATTGCTCCAACTTTCAGCATCTGGCCGCGCTGCACCCGGAGCGGGTGATCGAAACCGCATGGGGCCGGGAAACGGAAGGAAGCTTTCCTGTCGACATCCGCCTCGAAGCCTCCGACCGCCAGGGGCTGCTGCGCGACATCTCGGACATCTTCATGCGCGAAAAACTCAACGTCACCGCCGTCAATACCCAATCGCGGCAGGACAAGGCGTACATGAGTTTCACCATCGAAATCAGCGGCCTCAAACAGCTCGACCAGATTCTTCGCCAACTGCGCGAAGTCTCCGGCGTGCTCACCGTTGCCAGACGCTGAAAGCCTGCGCAACCGAAATTGCCGATGAATACCTTCTTCACACCTCCGGACAACGTTCCGCGCCTCTGCCTGATCCGTCACGGCGAGACCGAATGGAACGCCGCGCGGCGGATTCAGGGGCACACCGACACCGCTCTCAACGCCAAGGGTTTGCGCCAGGCCGAGGCGCTGGCAGCGCGTTTCGCCGCGCTGGCGCAACAACACCTTGCCACGCGCTTTTCGGCGATTCACAGCAGCGATCTCCTCCGCGCCCGCGACACCGCTGCCCCCATCGCGGCGGCGCTCGGATGCCCCTTGAATCTCTTGCCGCAACTGCGCGAACGTCATTACGGCGTCCTCGAAGGATTGACCTACGACGAAATCCAGGAACAATTTCCCGATGCCCACACCGCGCTGGCGCAACGCCTGCCGGAATATCTCCCGTCCGGCGGAGAAAGCCTGGCCCAGGCTTTCGCCCGCGTCAGCGCCCTTCTGGCCGGACTCTGCCTCGATCATCCCGGCGGCATCCTCATCATCGTCACCCACGGCGGCATTCTCGATCTCGTCAACCGCTTCGTCCGCCAGCGCCCCCTGAATGCTCCCCGCGATTTCCCGGTTCCAAACGCCGCGCTGAATTGGCTGCGGCGCGAAACCGATCCCCTTTCGGGCGACTGCTCCTGGAAAATCGAACACTGGGCCGAAATCGGACATCTTCCCAAATCGGCCCGCGCGCACCGGAAAGCGACTTATCCCTTTTCAAGCTGATTCCCTATAGATGCAGGATGGGTAGAGTGCAGCGAAACCCATCATTTCTCAACTTGGAATTGCGATGGGTTTCGCTTGCGCTCACCCCATCCTACGCCCTGTATCCACTCTGGCATGTACGAATTTCTCGTTTCAATAGGCATCGTCGCGCTGGCTGAAATCGGCGACAAGACGCAACTGCTGGCCTTCGTGCTGGCGGCGCGCTTCAGGAAAACACGGCCCATCGTGCTGGGCATCCTGTGCGCCACCCTGCTGAATCACGGCCTGGCCGGAGCCGTCGGCGCGCTGGCAGCCTGGCTCATCGACGCCGGGATCCTGCGCTGGCTGCTGGGCCTCTCCTTCCTCGCCATGGCGGTATGGATCCTCGTGCCGGATTCCATCGACGAGGACGAGGAAACCGTGACGACACGTCATGGCGTGTTCGTTACGACTTTCATCTGCTTCTTCCTCGCCGAAATGGGCGACAAGACCCAGATCGCCACCGTGGCGCTGGTAGCCCAATTCAGCACCCCCTTCCTGGTCGTGGCCGGCACGACCCTGGGAATGCTCCTCGCCGACCTTCCGGCGGTTTTCGTCGGCGAGCGCCTCGGCGAAAAACTTCCCCTCAAGGCAATCCGCATCGTAGCGGCGCTGCTCTTCGCCGCGCTTGGCGTGGCGGCGTTTTTTGTCGGGACTTAGGAGTGTTTGGAGGCATGTGGCGAAACCAAACGACTGGAAAAGGAGAAACAAAGTGTCGCAGGACTTTGAGGCAGTGCAGCGCGCGGCGGAACAGGGGGATGCGAAAGCCCAATACAAGCTCGGATTGATGTATGACAAAGGTCGGGGTGTAACGCAGAACTATGCCGAAGCCGCAAAGTGGTTTCGCAAGGCGGCAGAACAGGGGGATGCGGCTGCCCAACATAACCTTGCATGGATGTACGAGAAAGGTCTGGGCGTAGCGCAGAACTATGCCGAAGCCGCAAAGTGGTACCAAAAGGCAGCGGAGCAAGGACACTGCGATGCCCAATACAACCTTGGAAATCTGTATGCCAATGGTCAGGGCGTATCGCAGAACTATGCGGAGGCCATGGACTGGTACACACAAGCTGCGGAACAGGGAGATGCAGCCGCAAAAACCAGCATTGGGGTTTTATACGCCGAAGGTCAGGGTGTAGCGCAGGATTATGCCGAGGCTATGAAGTGGTACGCACAAGCAGCAGAACAGGAAGATGCGGATGCTCAATTCAATCTTGGCGTGATGTACGAACATGGTCAGAGCGTAGCCAAGGATGATGTTGAGGCTGTGAAATGGTACGAATTGGCGGCAGAACAGGGACATGTTAAAGCCCTGTTCAATCTTGGCGGAATGTACGATGAAGGTAGGGGTGTAGCGCAGGATTTTGTAGAAGCCGTGAAGTGGTACACGCAAGCGGCAGAACAAGGGGATGCGGATGCTCAAACCAGCCTTGGCGTGATGTATTCCGAAGGTCTGGGCGCAACACAGAATTTTGCCGAAGCCATGAATTGGTACACGCAAGCTGCGGAGCAGGGAAATGCGACGGCAAAAAACAACATTGGGGTTATGTACGCCGAGGGTCAGGGTGTAGCACAGAATTATGCCGAGGCCATGAAGTGGTATACACAAGCAGCAGAACAGGGAGATGCAACCGCCCAAAGCAACATTGGGTTTATGTACGCAAAGGGACAGAGCGTAGCGCAAAACCATGCCGAAGCTGCGAAGTGGTATCAAAAGGCTGCGGAGCAAGGATACAGCGATGCCCAATACAATCTTGGAGTGCTGTACGCCAATGGTCAGGGCGTGGCGCAGAATAATGCCGAGGCCGTAGCGTGGTACACAAAGGCGGCGGAACAAGGGCACACGGATGCACTGGAAGCCCTCATCTCCATGAAAAAGTAGCCTCCCCTGCTCCCGCTTGCGCAAAGGGCCGTAGCTTGATCCCAACGTTCGGAAGCAAGGATATGCTGCCATGTTGGGCTTCGCTACGCTCAGCGCCAACCTATGCGCCAGCGGATCGTATTTTCTAAATTACTTAAATAATAGTCCGCTACAGTAGTGATTGCAAGCAATGAATTCTTTAGTCTAATTTAGAAAATCATCCCCCAACCCGCCAACCCCCCGCGTGCTACAATTTCGCTCCCCTTCAGGCTTTTGGCCCGCGTTTGCGGGCCTGGAGAAACTTACGATGTTTTCCGCAAAAGATATTCTGGCAAAAACCGACCCCGACCTCTGGCGCGCGATCGAGAATGAAAACCGGCGTCAGGAAGATCATATCGAGTTGATCGCTTCCGAGAATTACGTCAGCCACGCCGTGATGCAGGCGCAAGGCTCGCAGCTCACGAACAAGTATGCCGAGGGTTATCCCGGCAAGCGTTATTACGGCGGCTGCGAACATGTGGATGTCGCCGAACAACTGGCGATCGACCGGCTGAAGAAACTCTTCGGGGCCGATTGCGCGAACGTGCAGCCGAATTCCGGCTCGCAGGCGAACCAGGCGGCGCTGATGGCTTTCCTGAAACCCGGCGATACGATCATGGGCATGAGCCTGGCCGAAGGCGGGCACCTGACGCACGGGATGCCGCTCAATATGTCAGGCAAATGGTTCAACGTCGTTTCCTACGGACTCAACGAGCAGGAAGAAATCGACTATCCGCGCATGGCCGCGCTCGCGCGCGAACACAAGCCGAAAATGATCATCGCCGGCGCTTCGGCCTATTCCCTGCGCATCGACTTCGATCAATTTTCCAGGGTCGCAAAGGAAATCGGCGCGATTTTCATGGTCGATATGGCCCATTACGCCGGGTTGATCGCTGCCGGTTTTTATCCGAATCCGGTACCGTGCGCCGACATCGTCACTTCGACCACGCACAAGACCCTGCGCGGACCGCGCGGCGGTTTCATCCTGATGAAGGCAGAGCACGAAAAGGCGGTGAATTCCGCCGTCTTCCCCGGCCTGCAAGGCGGGCCGCTGATGCACGTCATCGCCGCCAAGGCCGTTGCATTCAAGGAAGCCTCGACGCCAGCTTTCGGCCTCTATCAGGAACAGGTCATCGCTAATGCTCGCGTCATGTCCCGCGCACTCGGTGAGCGCGGCTTGCGCATCGTTTCCGGACGAACCGAAAGCCACCTCTTCCTCGTCGACCTGCGCGCCAGGAACATCACCGGCAAGGACGCCGAAGCCGCGCTCGGCAAGGCGCACATCACGGTCAACAAGAACGCCATTCCGAACGATCCGCAAAAACCCTTCGTCACTTCCGGCATCCGCATCGGTTCACCGGCCATGACCACGCGCGGTTTCGGTGAAATCGAGGCGGAGGAAGTCGCACATCTGATCGCCGATGTGCTCGAACGCCCGAATGACGAAAAGGCGCTCGAATCGGTACGCGCACAGGTTGCCGAACTGTGCCGCAAATATCCTGTCTACGGATGACCCCCGGAATCCTTCTCGCATGAAATGCCATTTTTGCGGCGCTGAAGACACCATCGTTGCCGACACCCGGGTCAACGAAGATGGCGATGTCGTGCGGCGCCGCCGCCGTTGCCTCTCCTGCGACAAACGCTTTACCACCTACGAACGCGCCGAGATCCGGCTCCCGCAGGTGGTCAAGCGCAACGGCTCGCGTGCCGAATACAACCGCGACAAATTGACCGCCAGCCTTTGGCTGGCGCTGCGCAAGCGCCCGGTCGGCGCAGAGGCCGTCGACAATGCCGTGGCGCGGATCGAGGAAAAACTGCTCGCCCAGGGCGAGCGCGAAATCGCCTCGGAAAAGATCGGCGCAATGGTGATGCGCGAATTGAAAAAACTCGACAAGGTCGCCTATATCCGCTTCGCCTCGGTCTACCGCAATTTCGAGGACATCGACGAATTTTCCGACGCCGTGCGCGAAGTCTCGTCCAAGCCGCTTAAAGCCGCCAGAGCCCCCAAGGCTACGCGCCGCACAACGAAGAATCCCTGACGCGAATGCGCGGGATACGCCTCTTTCTGCCCACGGAGAAAAAAGCGGGCAAGAGGCCCGCGCTCCCTGAGTTGAAATGAGCCCGCTTTCCGATACCCCCTCTTTCTCCGCCGCCGACCACGCCCACATGGCCACGGCGCTGCGTCTGGCCGAGCGCGGCATGATGACAACCACGCCGAATCCGCGCGTCGGCTGCTTGATCGTCGCCGATGAAAAAATCATCGGCAGCGGATGGCACCGCCGCGCCGGGGAGCCGCACGCCGAGGCGCTGGCGCTGGCGCAAGCCGGGACGCGCGCGCGCGGCGCAACGGTCTATGTAACGCTCGAACCCTGCGCCCACCACGGACGCACGCCGCCCTGCGCCGACGCGCTGATCGCCGCCGGCGTCCGCCGCGTCGTCGCCGCCGTGCGCGACCCCAACCCGCTCGTCGCCGGCCAGGGATTGGCGCGTCTTGCCGCCGCCGGAATCGAAACCGGAATCGGGCTTCTGGACGAGGCGGCGCGTGAGCTGAACATCGGCTTTTTCACACGCATGACCCAGGGACGCCCCTGGATGCGCCTGAAGGCCGCCGCGAGCCTGGACGGAAAAACGGCGCTCGCCGACGGTCAAAGCCAGTGGATCACCGGCGAGGACGCCCGCCAGGACGGACACCGCTGGCGCGCGCGCGCCTGCGCGATCCTCTCCGCCAGCGGCACCGTTCGCCACGACGATCCGCGCCTCAACCCGCGCGGAGTCGACGAACGCGCATGGGGCAACTGGAGCGACGGGAATCCCCAGGACGGCGCGGAAGCATTGCCGCCACGCGCGCCGCTCAAAGTCATCGTCGACAGCCGTCTGGAACTCTCGCCGCAAGCGCGGCTCTTCGAGGACGGCACGCCGGCGCTCATCGCGACCGCGACGCCGGAAGCCGACCCCGCGCGGATTGCCGCCCTGCAAGCCCGTGGCGCGGAAATCGTGTTTCTTCCGGAAAAAACCCGCCCCGATCATGTCGACCTCTCCGCGCTCTGTGCCGAACTTGCCCGGCGCGGCATCAACGAAGTCCACGTCGAAGCGGGCCGCCGCCTGAACGGCGCCCTGATCGCCGCCGGACTGGCCGACGAATTGCTGCTCTACCTCGCCCCTCGCCTGATCGGCGCAGACGCGCTCGACCTCTTCGCCCTGCCCCCGCTCTCCGCGCTCGCAGAATCCCGCCGCCTTGCCTGGCACGAACTGCGCCAGATCGGCGAGGACCTGAGGATCATCGCGCGATTCTTCTGAGTGATGAAAACCTGCGGGACGATTGCCATCGTCCCCTGCAGTTTGTTTGTCATATTTTCTAAATTTACTTAAATAATGTTTCGCTACTGTAGTGATTTTTAATCAATAATTATTACAGTAATTTAGAAAATCGGTAGTTTACAAAACGTCTCCTCACCAATGCGGCAGCACATCGCCCCTCTGGCGGAGTTCGCGGCGGAGTTCACGGTAGTCGGGGCAGACCGAGGCGACGATGGCCCAGAAGCGGGGGCTGTGGTTCATTTCGCGCAGGTGGGCGAGTTCGTGGACGACGACGTAGTCGATCAGGCGCGGGTGCAGGTGGATCAGGCGCCAGTTGAGGCGGATGCCGCTCGCCTTGCTGCAACTGCCCCAGCGGGTGCGGGCTGCCGAGAGGGCGAGCGGGGGTTGAGGGCAATCCATTGTTGCGGCCAGATGGCGCAGGCGCTCGGCGAAATGAGTCCGCGCATGGGCGCGGAAGGCGTGTTCCAGCGCGGCGCGCGGGTCGGCGCCGGGCTTGAGGAAAAGCGTCAGCGTCGGCGGCGGGCCGGGGTTCCAGAGGGCGCGGGGGGCGCGTCTGCTGTCATGGGCGCGCGCCAGCGTGAGTTGGAGCGTGTTTCCCAGATACGGGAGCGGCATTCCATCTTCGATGGGCAGCGGTTGCGGCTGGCGGCGGTCGCGCCATTCGTCGATTTTTTGCAGTACCCAGTCGCCGTGGCGCAGGATCAGGGCTTCGATTTCGTGGATGCCCGCGCGCAGCGGCGCTCCGACGCGCAGTCCGCGATGGTCGATGGAAAGTCCGATCGTGCGCCGCCGCGCGCGGCGCACGACATAGGAAATCCTGTGTCCGGAAAGCAGGATCGAGCGCAGGCTTTCTTCGCCGGAGCGCGGAGCGAGGTCGGTGAAGGGGAGCAGGAATTGTTCGAGCATGGGTGGGTCGGGGTGTTTTTTTATTTGGAGCGATTTTGATTCAAGGCGGTACGCTTTTCCCTCTCCCGGCGCTTCGCGCCACCCCTCCACGGGAGGGGAATTTATTTCCCTCGATGGAGCGGAGTTTAGGAGATGTGCAGGAAGCTCTTGCGGATCTTGCCGTTCTCGCGTTCGATACGCCGCCAACTGCTGTTGTCGTTCATGGTGATCCAGCGGCGTTCCTCGGAGCGGTAGAACCAGTCCTTGTCCTGCTGGAAATAGACTTGCAGGTCGCGTGCTTCCCAGATGTTGAGGATTTCGTTGCTGTGGGCGCGGATATCGTCGAAATCGGTGGTCGCCTTTTGCCCCATTTCGCTGTACAGGGTGTTGAGTTCGAGCAGCAGGGTGTTGATTTCCGGCGCGAGACGGTCGACCTTGAGTCCAAGTTTTTGCGCTTCGTCGAGCAGGATCGGGTAGCTGTGCGAGGGATATTTGGCGTTGAGCGCGGTGGCGATGCGGTCGGCGGTATCCCCCTCTTTCATGTGGTGCGAGAGGAGTTCCTTGCAGATCATGATCGAGAGCGATTCGGCGCGGTCGACGGCGCCGACGACGAGCGGATGCACATGCTGGAACAGCGCCTCGTAGGCATTTACCTTGCTGTCCGCCGGTTCCGAGCGCCACAGGCGGATAACCCGCGTGAGTTCGTCCAGGCTGACGCTGACGCGGTCGTTGTCGCGGTCGAGCGGCGAGAGGGCATGGGTCAGCGAGGTGTCGACGGCAGTCAGATAGGCCAGCGGCCCCATCCGGATTTCATCGGCGCCCAGCGCGATCATCGTCGCCGCCGAGGCGCATTCGAGGGGCACCAGCGCGACCAGGCGCTTTCCGAATTGCCGGATCAGATTGACGATGCGCAACGCGGCTTCGCCGGTGCCGCCGTCGGATTTGACGAAAAGATAGACCGTTTCCTGCGGCCCCAGCTTTTCCAGCAGGCTGTAGAGCACCAGCACATCGCTGTGGCAGACAGAGCCGCGCGCGTTGTTCCAGTAGACGATCAGCGTGCCGCCCAACAGCGCGTCGAGTCTTGCAATGGCGTGCTGCGTTTTCTTGAAGAGAACGGGGGGCTGCTTGATGGTGTGATCGTTCTGTTGCGGGGTTTGCACTTGCGAGTCCATGAAGGCTCCTTATTGAACCGGCAATTAAGGATTGATTTCCAAGGTATGTAGGATGGGTAGAGCGCAAGCGAAACCCATCATTTCTTCCTCTGCAACTCCGATGGGTTTCGCTTCGCTCTACCCATCCTACGCGGTCTTGGAATGATCCGGTTTTTCTCAACCCTTAATTGCCAGGTGAATAATGCTGTGGAGAAATCCGCCGCATTTCGGCCTCGATCCAGGCTTCGACGCGGGTATTCAGTTCCCGGTCGGTCATGCCTTTCGGATCGATCGCGGGGCCGATGCTCATGACGACTTTCCCCGGTTTTTTGATGAATGCGTTTTTCGGCCAGCACCCTCCGGCGTTGTGCGCGATGGGGACGACCTTCGCGCCGGTCTGGGTTGCCAGATGCGCGCCTCCGATCTTGTAGCGGCCCGTCTCGCCCGGCGCGACCCGGGTGCCTTCGGGAAAGATGATGATCCACAGGCCGCAGTCCAGGCAGGCGCGGCCCTGGTCGACCATTCGCTTCAGCGCATCGCGCCCGGAAGAGCGGTCGATCCAGATGGTTTTCATCGAGGCCAAGGCCCAGCCGAAAAAGGGGATGAGCAGCAGTTCGCGTTTCAGGACGAAGACGGGATTCTGCGTCGCGGGACGAAGGTCCTGCAAGGCCAGCGTCTCCCATGCCGATTGGTGCTTGGAAAGGATGATCGAGGCTTCGGCGGGAAGATTTTCAAGGCCGCGAATTTCGGCGCGGATGCCCAGCAGATGCGCGACCAGCCACATGACGATGCGCCGCCAGGCGCTGATGGTGCCAGCGCGGAAGGTGCGCGGCAGCGGGATGCCGAGGACGACAATGGCGCCCGTGGGAATCGTGAGCACCACGAGCAACAGGAGGAAGAGCAATGAGCGCAGGAAATTCATGACTTCGGCGCTTGCCCGCTTGCCGCCAGGATGTGATCGACCGCCGCCGCGAGGTCGGCGAAGATCAGCGTATCCGGAGGCAACGCGCCTTCCTCCCTGGTCTTTTCGCCCTTGCCGGTCAGCACGAGGACCGGCAGCGCGCCCGCCTCCTTCGCCGCTTCGAGGTCGCGGCTGGCGTCGCCGATACAGGGGACGCCGGTGAGATCGGTATTGAAGCAGGCGGCGATGCGCTTGTGCATTCCGGCCTTCGGCTTGCGGCAATCGCATTTGTCGTCCGCCGCGTGCGGGCAGTAGAAAATCGCGTCGATGCGCGCGCCTTCGTCGGTGAGCGCCTTGTGCATTTTTTCGTGGATCGCGTTCAGGGTGTCCATATCGAACAGGCCGCGTCCGACGCCGGATTGGTTGGTGGCGACGGCGACATGGTATCCCGCCCGGTTCAGCCGCGCGATGGCCGCGAGACTGCCGGGAATCGGTTTCCATTCCGATGGCGATTTGATGTATTGCGCCGAGTCGAAGTTGATGACGCCGTCGCGGTCGAGGATGACAAGTTTCATGGCGGATCAGCAGGAGAAAGAAAAATCAGGCACTCAGTTTCGAGAGGTCGGCGACGGCGTTCAGTTGCTCGAACAGCGCCCGAAGCAGGTTCAGCCGGTTGGCGCGCAACAGCGGCTCTTCGGTCATCACCATGACTTCGTCGAAAAAGGCATCGACTTCGGGGCGCACCGTCGCGAGTCCTTGCAGGGCTTGTGCGTAGGCGCCGTTTTCGACGTGCGAGCGGATCAGCGGCGAGAGGTGCAGCAGCCGCTCGAACAAGGCTTTTTCGGCATCTTCCTGCAACAGCGCCACGTCGGGAGCGTTTGATGCGGAGGCGGACGCTTCCCCGGTTTTTTTCAGGATGTTGCCGATCCGCTTGTTCGCCGCCGCCAGCGCCTGCGCCGCGTCGAGCGCGGAGAAGGCGGCAAGCGCGGTGAGCTTCGCCGGAATCGTGTCGATCCGCGCCGGACGTTGCGCGCAAACGGCCTCGATGGCGTCCGGCGCGTGGCCGGCGTCGCGCAGGTAGCCGCGCAGGCGGTCGAGCAGGAAATCGAAGAGCGTTTCCTCGAAACCCGGCGTCAAAACCCCCGGCGCGAATTGCGCGCCCGCAGCGGCTATCAGCGCGTCGAGTCCGAGCGGCAGCGGCGTTTCGATCAGGATGCGCAGGACGCCGAGCGCGGCGCGGCGCAGCGCGAAGGGATCCTTGTCGCCGGTGGGAATCTGCCCGATGCCGAAAAATCCGGTCAGCACATCGAGCTTGTCGGCCAGCGCGACGGCGGCGGCGATATTGCCGCTCGGCAATTCGTCGCCCGCAAAGCGCGGCTTGTAATGCGCCTCGATCGCGTCCGCGACGACCGGATTTTCGCCATCGGCACGCGCGTAATAGCGCCCCATGATGCCTTGCAGTTCGGGGAATTCGCCGACCATATCGGTCGTCAGGTCGGCCTTGGCGAGCAGGGCGGCACGCCGGGCCGCGTCCGCGTCGCTGCCCAGGCGGGCGGCGATGTCGCCGGCGAGGCTCTCCAGCCGCGCGACGCGCGCGCGCTGCGTGCCCAGCTTGTTGTGATAGACCACGGCGGACAGTTTTTCGACACGCGCGGAAAGCGCCTGCCTGCGATCCTGCTCGAAGAAGAAACGCGCATCGGCCAGGCGCGGGCGCACCACGCGGGCATTGCCGGCGATGATGTGACGCGGGTCGGCGGTTTCCATGTTGGAAACGATCAGGAAGCGATTTTGCAGGCTGCCGTCGGCATTCAGCAGCGGAAAATATTTCTGGTTCTGCTGCATCGTCAGGATCAGGCATTCCTGCGGCACCGCGAGATATTCGGCCTCGAATTCGCCGACATGGACGACGGGCCATTCGGTGAGCGCCGTCACTTCGTCGAGCAGCGCCTCGGGCAGATGCGCCCGCGCGCCGAGCCTGTCGGCCTTGTCCTGCAACTGCTTGCGGATCGATTCGCGCCGCCGGTCGAAGGAAGCGATCACCTTGCCGGAATCGAAGAGGAGCGCCGCGTAAGCCTCGGCATGCTCAAGGACGAGTTCGCCCTGCGAGAGAAAACGGTGTCCGCGTGTCGCGCGGCCGCTCGACAAACCCAGGGCTTCGCCCGGAACGACGCGCCCGCCGTGCAGCATCACGAGTCCATGCACCGGACGCACGAACTGAATGTCGCTCGCGCCCCAACGCATCACTTTCGGAATCGGCAGTTTCTTCAGCGCCTCGGAAACGATGCCGCCAAGCACCGCGTCGAGCCGCGCGCCGGGAACGAGGAAGCGGTAAAAGAAGCTTTCCGCCTTGCCGTCCTGCCGCTTTTCAAACTCGGCAATCGCCTCCGGCGCGATGCCCTTGGAAGCGAGCTTTTTCAGCAAGGCCGGGGTCGGCCCTCCGGCGGCATCGAGCGCGACGGAAACCGGCATGATCTTTTCGTCGACCGCTGCTTCCGCCGCCGCTTCCGCCACCTGCGGAATCAGCACCGCGAGCCGGCGCGGCGTGGCGAACCACTCGAAAGGCGCATCCGTGGCGCTCAACCCGGCATCGGCAAGCCGGTCGCGCACGGCGAGGGCGAATGTTTCTCCCAGACGGGCAAGCGCCTTCGGAGGCAATTCCTCGGTCAGCAATTCGATCAGGAGAGGTGCTCTGGACAGGGTGTTCATTGCGCCGCCTCCTTGCACATCGGGAACCCGAGCGCCTCGCGCGAATCGTAATAGGCTTGCGCCACCTCACGCGCCAGCGCGCGCACGCGGCCAATGTAGGCGGCGCGCTCGGTCACGGAAATCGCGCCGCGCGCATCGAGCAGATTGAAAGTGTGCGAACACTTCATCACCATCTCGTAGCTCGGCAGCGCCAGCCCGGCGCTCATCAGGCGCTTGGCCTCGGCCTCGTAGTCGCTGAAATGGCGAAACAGCATCTCGGCATTGGAATGCTCGAAGTTGTAGGTCGACTGCTCGACTTCGTTCTGGTGATAAACGTCGCCGTAAGTCAGCCGATAGCCAGGACCTTCGGCCCAGACGAGGTCATAGACGTTTTCGACGCCTTGCAGATACATCGCCAGCCGCTCCAGCCCATAAGTGATTTCGCCAAGCACAGGCTTGCAGGCGAGCGAGCCGACTTCCTGGAAATAGGTGAATTGCGTCACCTCCATCCCGTCGAGCCAGACTTCCCAGCCCAGCCCCCACGAACCGAGGGTCGGGCTTTCCCAGTCGTCCTCGACGAAGCGGATATCGTGTTCGGAAGTGTCGATGCCGAGCGCGCGCAGGCTGTCCAGGTACAAATCCTGGATATCGGGCGGCGAAGGCTTGAGGACGACCTGATACTGGTAATAGTGTTGCAGCCGGTTCGGATTCTCCCCGTAACGCCCGTCCCGAGGCCGGCGCGAAGGCTGCACATAAGCGGCATTCCACGGCTCGGGGCCGATCGCGCGCAGAAAGGTAGCGGTATGAAAGGTCCCGGCGCCGACTTCGATATCGTAAGGCTGCAACAGCGCGCAACCCTTGCGGTCCCAGTAATTTTGCAAGCGCAGGATGAGTTCCTGGAAAGTGGGCATGACAGAAAAAGTCCGTGAGAGGCGGTGAAAAGTGAAACGGACAATTTTACTTGCTTTTGCCGCTTTTTCCGCCGCGTTGCTTTCATGAGGAATGATGACGCACAGCGCGGGCGTCCCGCCCGCATGCGGGCAAGATGCCCGCGTTCCTGTGGGGTGTGAAACCCATAGGTTGGCGGTGAGCGCAGCGAACCTCAACATTGCTGCCAATTCGTTGGCTTTATGACGAAATTTTCTAAATTTAGTTAAAGAATGTTTCACTACTATAGTGATTATTAACTAATAATTATTATAGTAATTTAGAAAATTGACCCCCCAAAACCCTCTCGTGCTCTCCCCGCTTATCCCATCTACGAGCTACCGTTGGGATGCGCCTCCAGCCACTGCCGCCCGATGGCCGTCAAGCGGTAGCGTTGCAGTCGGCTGGTAGGCACGTCCGGCAGCGTCATCTCGATTAGCTGCGCAGTTAGCGCCGGTTTCAGGTAGGTTTTCCGGAAGTGCTCTTCACCCTTGAGGCAAAGTGCAGACTGAATCTGCTGCCGGGACATCTCGCCGACCACAGCGCGCAGCAGGCGCGCGACTTCACCTGTGACTTCACCTGTGACTTCACCTGTGACTTCACCTGTGACTTCACCTGTGACTTCCCCTGCGACTTCCCCTGCGACTTCCCCTGTGACTTCCCCTGTGACTTCCCCTGTGACTTCCCCTGTGACTTCCCCTGCGACTTCCCCTGTGACCACCGTAGGGGCGGACGCCAATGGATGGCGCGGCAGCCGGATTACGAACGAAATCCGGTCGTCGTCTGTCTCGAACATCGGCGACGGAGAGCCGTTGGCGGCCATTTCCTTGAGGATTTTCGGGATACCCGTTGAACGGCCTTCGGCCAGGTCAAGCTCCTTCAGAAACTCGCCGATGCGCCGATTGCGGTAGCGACGGCTGACGGCCCGGCCCGCCTGAAGGTCTTCCAAGCGAATTGACCGATCCGGGCCGGGGAAACTGACGACGACCAACTCGTCGCGGCTGATGCGCACTTCGATGGGTTCGCGCTCTTCGTAGGAACGGTGGTAAACGGCGTTGACCACGGCCTCCTCGACAGCGGCGTAGGGAAAATTCCAGACCCGTGTGGCTTCGGCCCGGTTGGAATGCTTGATCACCGTTTCATGCAGGTAGTTGCGCTGGATGTAGCCCAAGGCCTCACGTGTCATCCGCGCCAACGGTCCCTTGAAGGTCTTTTCTTCAAAGCGGTCGCCGCCCGTGCCTTCGGGAAACCACACTACATCAATCTGCGCGTAAGGGAAAAACCGCTCCGGGGTTTCGTTGAAGAACAACAGGCCCACGTTTTTGGGCCAGGGAGATTCGAGAGTGCCGCCCGCTATGTTCATCTGCCGCCCCAATGCTTCGACGGAAAGCCCTGGCGCTTCCGCCGCCAATGCACTGCCTACTTCCTGCAAGAAGTCCTGCATCAAGGGTTTGGACAGATCATCGACACGGGCCGATTGGTTGTAGCGGTCGTCGAACGGCACCTTGGCGGCCAGATTCAGCAGTTCCTGTTCGGTGTCGCCCTTGGCCTCGACTGTGCTGCTGTAGCGGCGGATGTAGTAGCGCCAAGTTTTCTTCTTCGCGGTGACCAATTCTGGCGCCTTGTAAGGCCGGGTTTGCCCGCCCGGCGCCCACAGCACGATCAGGTTGCGGCCTTCGACGACTTCCATGCTCAACACGGGGAAGTACGGCGGCTGGATCAACTGGCAGTACGCCAGCAGTTCGCGCTGGATTTTGTCGAGCTGATTGGCAGCCAGTCCGACAGGAGGAAACACGGGCTGGCCGTTGGCGTCGCAGTCCTGCCCGATGACCACGTAACCGCCGCCCAGATTCTCGAAGTCGTTGGCAAAGGCGCAGAGCGTGCGAATGATCGGGTCCGGGTTCCACCCGGCCTTGTACTCGATGCGCTCACCTTCGACCGTGCGCTGGCGCAACAGGTCGGAGAGGTTGATGGGCAGTTTGTTACTCGAAATCGTCATTACCAAAGCTCAGTATCAAATCTCTGTGTGAAATTCCGAGACAGCGTCTCGGAAATCTTTGCGGGGATGGATTTGGCAGACATGGTCTGCCAAATCCGCTCCGGCGACCAAGACAGATAGAACATCTGCATGTCTTGCAGATTGCGTCGACTGAAGCGACTGCCAAGTGAAACGAGAAATTCTACTTGCTTTTTCTGCTGCGCAAGAAAGGAGCGCGGGCGTCTCGCCCGCCTGCGGGCAAGACGCCCGCGTTCCTGTGGGGTGTGAGGCTCATAGGTTGGCGGTGAACGCAGCGAACCCCAACATTGCTGCCAATCCGTTGATTTTATGGTGATATTTTCTAAATTTACTTAAAGAATGATTAGCTACTGTAGTAATTATTATTTAAGAATTATTACAGTAATTTAGAAAATCATGTGCCGAAAAACTCTCGGGGCAGCAAGGGAAAGGGGGATTTCTGGGGTGAGATAGAATTGCAGAATAAGAGCCGTAGTGCCGTCTACATGGTGCGCTTCGCCTGATAATCCGCTCCTGCGCAGCCGGCTGGTTATGCTGTCTGCCTGCCGCTGACTTTCGTCCTTAGACTGTTCATGTCCGAATTTCTTTATTACGAGCCCAAAGATAGAAATGGTCACCGTATCCAGGTCGGTGACAGGGTTCGTATTGTTGGCATGCCCGACTTAAGCGGCATGACGCCCGAAGGTATTGCCGAATCCCGACCGGTGTTTGAGTACCTGATAGGGCGCTACAAGAGGATCGTCGAGTTCGATGAGTTTGGTTTCGCGTGGTTTTATTTCCGTATTCCAGGCTGTAAGTTCAAGGGGCTTCACTCCGTCGCAATTGAACCGTCCCTGCTTCATCTGCCGCGCTCGCGGTCCGACACCTCATTCCAGCGGACAGTCGCTGGTCTTGTTCCTTAGGTATCCAGCATGGCTCGGCGCTCCAAACCTTATCTGCTGCACGCATCGTTTCGTTCCGATGTTGATCTGGATTTCAACGAGTATCCCTTCAACATCCCGGCGGTACGGCAGCTCGAAAGCATTGAGTTCCACCCGAACCTTACTTTCTTTGTCGGCGAGAACGGATCCGGCAAGTCGACCGTGCTGGAGGCGATCGCCATAGCCCTTGGATTTGGTGCTGAGGGAGGCACCAAAAATGTACAGTTTCGCACCGTCGAATCAGTGTCGCCTCTGCATAAAGCGCTGCGCCTGGCTCGTGGTGTTCCGCAACCGCGAGATGCTTACTTCCTGCGTGCCGAAAGCTTTTTCAACGTGGCGTCCTATATGGATGGAGTCGGCTATCTTGAGAGCTACGGTGGCTCGCTGCACGCGCGGTCTCACGGTGAAGCATTCATGGCCGTGCTACTCAACAAGCTCAAGGGAAACGGGATTTATCTCTTCGATGAGCCGGAGGCAGCATTGTCCCCTGGTCGACAGATGGCGGCACTCAGCGCCATCCATCAATTGGTGGAGGCTTCATCGCAGTTCATTATCGCCACTCACTCACCGATCCTGCTTTCTTATCCCCGCGCCAGGATCATCCAGTTCGATCGTTCGGGCATTGGCGAAGTCGCCTACGAAGAGACTGAGCACTATGCTGTCACGCGCGACTTTCTCAACAACTACCCTCGGCGGCTGGAGCAACTGCTTGGCGATGACGAGGAGGCCTGACTAAAACAGGACCACAACAACTCAGTGCCTCTCCGGTTCCCCGCCATAACCGAGAACGCCGACCGCCAGGCGCACGAGCTGGTAGCAGGTCCAGCGCAGCAGGCGTGACCAGAGCGGCATGCGCTGCCAGCGGTGCGGCAGGAGTTCGACCGATCCTTCGGAAAGCGCGGCTTCGAGGCTTTTGCGCAACTCGCCGGAAAAGCGCGCGTCGCGCACGACGATATTTGCTTCCCTGGCCATCAGCAGGCTGAAGGGGTCGATGTTGGAGGATCCGACCGTGGCCCAGTCCTCGTCGACCACGGCGGCCTTGGCGTGCAGGAAGCTCCTGCGGTATTCAAAGATGCGCACGCCGCCTTTGAGCAGGCTGCCGTAAAGCGCTTGCGCGGCGTAGTGGAAGAGGCGGTATTCGACCCGGCCCTGCAACAGGATCACGACGTCGACGCCGCGCCGCGCCGCGTCCAGAAGGGCGTGGCGGAAACGCAGGCCGGGGAGGAAGTAGGCGTTGGCGATCAGGATTTTTTTTCGCGCCGATCCAATCGCTTCCAGATAGGTATCGACGATGTCGAGGCGGTGCCGGAGGTTGTCGCGGATCACGAGCGCGGCCGCCTGGTCGCCGGTCACGGCGTCCTGGACCGGCAGCGGGTCGACGCGCCGGTAGCGGCGTTTGAAATTGGCCCAGAGGACGATTTGCCAGAGCCGGTTGACCGTGGTGTAAAGCGGGGCCAGCAGCGGGCCTTCGATCCGCACCGCGTAATCGAAGCGGGGCGAAGGCTGAGGCGATGTGTTGTAGTCGTCGATGATGTTGATGCCGCCGACAAAGGCGATCCTGCGGTCGACCAGCGCGAGTTTGCGATGCTGCCGGCGCAGGCGTTGCCGGCTCATCCGGAAACGGGCGATTTCCTCGCGGAACAGCAATACCCGGACTCCGTCGGCGGCAAGGGCGGGCATCAGCGTCCGGGAGAACTGCCGCGCGCCAAAGCCGTCGGCGACGACGCAGACGGAGACGCCGCGCCTGGCGGCGCGCGCCAGCGCGGCGGCGACACTCCGGCCGGTGGCGTCATCCTCGAAAATATAGGTTTGGAGATGGACTTCGTGTTGCGCCGCATCGACGGCGGCGATCAGCGCGGGAAAGAATGCGTCGCCATTTTCCAGAAGTTCCAGCCTGTTTCCGGGGAGAAATTTTGGCGGCATTTCGCGGACGGCGCTTTCCGCTGTCTATTAAATTCAGGAAACCGCGAACATCCGTTCCAGCGCCAGCCGCGCCAGCGCCGCTTCGTGTTCCGGCACCGCGATCCGGTTGACGATGCGGCCTTCGGCAAGGTTTTCCAGCGTCCAGGCCAGATGCGGCGGGTCGATGCGCTGCATCGTCGAACACATGCACACCAGCGGGGCCATGAATTCGACTTTTTTCCCTTCCGGCACGACTTCGCGCGCCAGCCGCTCGACCAGGTTCAACTCGGTGCCGACCAGCCAATGCGTTCCCGGCGGCGATTCCTTGACCGCCTTGACGATGAATTCGGTCGAGCCGACTTCGTCCGCGTTCAGGCAGACCTCGAAGGCGCATTCGGGGTGCGCGATCACTTTCCCTTGCGGATGTTGCGCGCGCCAGCGCTCGATATGTTCGGGCCGGAACATCTGGTGTACCGAGCAGTGCCCTTTCCAGAGCAGGATTTTCGCGCGGCGGATTTCTTCCACGGAAAGCCCGCCGTATTCGAGATCGGGGTCCCAGACGCGCATTTCTTCCAGCGCCAGCCCCGAGCGATATCCGCTCCAGCGGCCCAGATGCTGGTCGGGGAAAAAGAGGATTTTTTCGCGCTGGGCAAAGGCGTGGGCGGTGATTTTTCCGGCATTCGACGAGGTGCAGACGATGCCGCCGTATTGACCGCAAAAGGCTTTCAGGTCGGCGGCGGAATTGATGTAGGTCACCGGCGTCACCGTTTTTTCAGCCGGCTCGCCGAGCGCTTCGGACAGCTCGCGCCAGGCCCGCGTCACTTTCGCCAGATTCGCCATGTCGGCCATCGAACAACCGGCGGCCAGATCCGGCAGGATGGCAATCTGCCGCTCTGCGCTGAGGATGTCGGCGACTTCGGCCATGAAGTGCACGCCGCAGAAAACGATATATTCGGCATCGCTCTGGGCCGCCAGCCTGGAAAGCTTGAGCGAATCGCCGGTGAGGTCGGCGTATTGGTAAATGTCGGCGCGCTGGTAATGGTGGCACAGCAGGGTCACTTGCGATCCCAGTCGCGCGCGCGCGGCGCGGATGCGCTCATGCAGTGCCTCGGGCGGCAGCGCGCTGAACAGGTCGAAGGCTAATGCGGAAAGGGGTGCGGCGGAAGCAGTCATCGGAATCAATCAGGCACGGCGCAAAAGGGCAAATGATACTGCATCCATCGCGGATCCCGCCTGCTTCCGGGTCTTGTCATCGGGGCCATCGCATGAATGCTTTCTTCATGGCGCATCGGCAATCGCCGAAGTACGGAGCACGTAGGATGGGGTGAACGGCAATCGGCCCGCAGCCGCAAATCGCGCCGAAGAAACTCGGGCGCAGGGATTGGCATCTTCCTCTGGATCCTGCGCGAAGTCGCAGGATCCAGTGTGCAGAATGGGTAATTTCTTGAGAGAGCGAAGCGAAACCCATCGGAATTTCAGAAGGAGAAATGATGGGTTTCGCTTCGCTCACCCCATCCTACATATCGCTTCTCCGGAAAAGGCGGCGTTTTCTCGAATAATTTTCTAAATTTGTTTAAATAATTATTTGATGAAAATCACTACCGTAGCGAAACATTATTTAAGTAAATTTAGAAAATGAGTCAAAAAAAACAGGCCACGGAATCGGGGTTCGCTTACTCCATGCCGGATTCCCGGGCCTTGCGTTCGCGTTCGGTGCGGATGATGTAGCGCTGGATCAGGGCCATCTGGGTTCCGGGCAGGTCGACGAACTGGCAACCGACGCGCCGGAAAAATCCGCGCGGAGTGGTGACCGAGAAGCTGTTCCTGACTTCCAGGGTGGCGGTAATGACTCCCTCGCCGGGGAGATTCATCTGGCAGCCGGAGAACATCGCGCCGATCGGCAACTGCTTGCTCTGGTTCTCCGGAACCGTCAGGCCGATGCCTCCGCCGCTGATGTCGGCAACGAAAAATTCCATCAGTTTCATCTCGGCTTGCGCCGGGGAATCCTGCGCCTCTGCCGCCGGTTCCTGCGGCGGAATCTTGCAGAGTACCGGCGCGGACACCGGGATCAGGAGACGGAAAAATTCGCGCCGCTGCAAGCGCAGCAATGCCTCCGGCAAGGCGCCCTGGAATGCGGGCCGCCCTTCAAAGACGGCTTCCGTGAGGCGATCCACGCGAAACTGGATTTTGACCCGGTCGAGCGAAGCCGTGAAAATCGGATGCTCCGCAAAAAGCAGACGCTGGTTCAAATCCTCGTTATGGCTGCGGTCGAAAATCAGCGTCGAATCCTGGGCAGTAATCGCCAGGAGGGATGTCGGAAGGAGATTTCTGCCGTGATCGAAAAAAACCGTGATCAAGGCCCTTTGCTTGATCAGCGAGCGCAGGATGAACAGGATTTCCGTCCTTGAATACAGCATGTAGTCGCTGTAAAGATCGTTCCGCTCCAGTTCCAGGGAGGGCCCGGACGATTGCGGATCTTCCGCAGGATCGGCCTGGGATTCCGTCAATTCTTCATTGACGCTCATGTTGGTTACGCCCCGATTCATCATTCACGAAAAGAGAGAGTTTATCCCGAATCCCATGCCCGGATTTGGAAAGTTCCGTAACGCGGATCAAATATTGGCTTCGGGTACGCTCGGGGGAAGCGTCAAGGCCGGCGGCGTTGCGCTTGCGCCGCCGCGTTCGAGGTAATAGATCCAGGCCAGGAGTTCCGCCACGGCCACATAGAGCTGCGACGGGATCCGCTCGTCGATATCGACCTGGGTCAAAAGCGCCACCAGTTCCGGGGATTCATGAACATAAACGCCGTGCTCGCGGGCGCGGGCGATGATTTCCTCGGCGATCAGTCCACGCCCCTTGGCAACGACGCGCGGCGCAGCATCCGCTTCGCGGTAGGCCAGCGCAACTGCGGTTTTTATCGAATCAGACGGATTCCGGGACATTCTGCGCCCTCTCCACGCCCTCCGCGCCCTCCACGCCCTGGTCGGACGCCGCAGTTTCGGACTCGGGCTTCATCGCCCGGATATCGACCCCGGCAAGATGCAGGCCCGCCGCTTCAAGGTGATTCCGCAACAATTCAACCGCGTCCGCCGCGCCCATTCTCGTTACCGCCTCGGCGCTGTCGGCGGAAAGACCGAGGCTCACATCGCCGCCGCTCAGGCGCAATACTGCGTCGATCCCGCCCAGGTGCGGCAGGTTCAGCGTCAGGCGGGTACGCCAACTGGCCGGGGAAGCCTCGCCTTTACCATCGCCTTCCTGTCTTTCCCGCTCCTCTTCCTCGATTTCCCAGCGCATTGGCTGGCCGGGCCACGCCTGCCCCTGCCAGACATAATTCTGCGTCCCCAGCGATTCGAGCTGCTGCTGCACCAGATGCGTGACTTCCGGCGCGACGATCTGGCCCGGCAGCAGATGCGCCGGCGGCAGGCGCTGCGCGGCGCCCTGGATTTCCTGGGCGGCGGCCTGAAGAGGAGTCTGTTGCACGCTCGCCGCCTCCGCAGCGGGGCGAGCCGCCGGGGCCGCCGCCGCGCCGGATTCCGCAGGGGCATTGGGCGGCGGCGAGGCAGGCGTTGCGGCATTCGGCTGCGTCGCGGGCGCTTGATCCGTGGCAGCGGCGGGGGCCGCTCCTTCCGGAAGCGGGAGCATCGCGTTCGCGGCGGCAGGAAGCAGGTTTGCCGTGTTGGGTCCGGCGGCGGAAAGAAGGCTCGCCGCGTTGGCGTTGGCGTTGGCGTTGGCGTTGGCGTTGGCGTTGGCGTTGGCGTTGGCGCCAGCGGCGGCAGGCGAAGAAGCCGGCGGCGCCTGGGGTGGCAGTGAAAGCTGCCCCTGCGGCTCGGCGCGCAACGCCGCCTCGCTCACCTTGCCGCCGATCCACTGCGCCAGATGCGCCTCATAGAACATTCCGCTTTGCGTGATCGCCTGTTGCAGCAGCGGGGCGAGGTTGCCGGCAGCGCCGCTGCCCGGCGGGGCCGCCGTGAGCGGCTGGTTGCCGTTGAGCGGCAAGGCCCGCCCTTCGACGCCCGAAGCGCCTGTTCCGGCAGGGCTTGAACGACCGCCGAGCAATTCCGCGATCAGGACGCCGGTACGGCTCAAATTCGAGACGACCGCGCCCTGCTGCCCGGCATTGCCCTGCGCGGACTCCCTGGCGACGAAGGCCAGGGCCGTCTTGCCGTTATTCTCGATGACCTCCAGTTCGAGCGAATCCCCCGATTCGGCAGCGAAGGGAAGCGCCAGCGTCACATCGCGTTGCCCGACCAGCGCACGGTAGGCGCCGTTGGCCATTTCTCCCTGGATATACGCCGTGATCCGCTGCCCCGGCGCAAGATTGCCGAGCACATCGACGACATTGCGGGAAGCGGGCGTGGGCTGAACCGAAATATCGGTATCCAGCCGCGTCGGAAGCAGGGCATTTGTCGGGATCATGGCGGCGAGGCGACGATGCTATTGAATGGGCAATGAGCAGTATGCAGGATGGGTTGAACAACAGCAAAACCCATCATTTCTCCATTTGAAACTCCGATGGGTTTCGCTGTCGCTCAACCCATCCTACGCAGTCTTGTCTGCCTTTTCAAAAGCGGCCAGCATCTTTCCGACATGTTGCAGCCAGGGCTGGACGCGATCGAAAACCCTGCGGTCGCATTCGAGGATTTCCTGGACGATTTCGGCGATGAGGCGGCCCGAATCTTCCGGCAAGGGCGGCAACTGTTCCGGCAGGGCTGCCACCAGACGCGTTCGCTCCTCTCCCTGCTGCGCCAGTTTCTCCCATTCCTGCCGGGAGGCGGTTTCAAGCATCAGGCGGGAAAGATTCAGGAGTTCGGTGTAACGGGCGGGCCAGTCGGTCAAGCTCATGGTGGTGGTGTCCGGTTGAACGGGGCTTTTGATTCATTCGCAGACATGTCGGATGTATACAACGGAAATACAACGGAAACACAGGGGCGGAAAAACTCCCACCGGCGCTAAAGCGCCACCTCCCTCGAAGATGGAGGCTTGATAAGCCCCCTTTTCCAAAAGGGGTGCCCGCCAGGGCGGGGGTTTCGCCCGGGCAATCCAGCGGGACGATTGCCATCGTCCCCTACGGGTGCGCCGCCTCCCCGGCAAAAACCTGTCACGGCGCGGACGAGAGCGGAGTCTTTCCCGGGGAAATATCGGCCCAGGCGGAATGGATTTCCTCGTGCAGATGCAGGACTTCGTCGATGGCGGCGGTATCGTTGTGCAGGTTGGCCCACAGCAGCCGATCCACCCAGTAATCGTACAAAGCGCCCAGTTTTTCCGCCAAATCGCCGCCCGCCTCGACATTGAGGCTGGCGTGCAGGCCGTTGGCGATGATGTCGATTGCCTTCGAGAGCGCCTTGCCCTTTTCCGGAATGTTTCCCGCCTCGATATGGTGCCTGGCCTCGATCATCGCCGCACGAGAGCCCTCGAACAGCAGCATGATCAGATAATGCGGATCGGCGGTCTGGACCGAAGTTTCCAGGCTGACGCTCGCGTACGAAGCCGCAGGGTTTTGAAAATTTCCGAACATGTCCTGGCGCCTTTTCCTGGCAATGCGAAAGCTTATTTGGATGACGAGGAAGTCTTCGGCAAGCTCGCGAGCTGCTGCGTCAGAGATGCCGCAGTGGTCTGCATGCTCGCCACATAGGAATCGAGCGCCGTGAACTGCTTGATATACATCTGCTGGACGCTATCCAGATGGCGGGACAGTTGGTCGCGCTGGCTTTCGATCGACTTGATGGTCGCTTGCAACCCGGTCGTCTTGGCCGGGATGATTCCGTTGGAACCGAGGATCGCATCGGTCACCGAGCCCAGATTCTTTCCGAGCGTGGCGGCGAAATTCGCAACGCTTTCAAAATTCGAGTCGATTGCCCTTTGCAGCTTGGCCGTATCGAGCGAGATTTCGCCGGTCGGAGCGGTTCCGTCGGCGCTCTTGTTGATCGAGATTCCGAGATCATCGAGAGAAGCGACCTTGTCGTTGATGCCGCCGGCCATGGCGAACATCGTCGAATAGATGCGGTTCTGCACCGTGCGCAGGGTGCTGTCGCCCAGCAACACGCCGTTTTGCGCGCCGTTGCCGTCCTTGTCGTAATAACCCAGGGCCTTGATCGTATTGTTCAGATCGTTGTAGGCCTTGACCATATCGGAGAGGTAATTCACGAGCGGGCTTTTGTCGGCGCTGACGTTCAGCGTCGTCGGGGAATCGGTCGCGGTCATTTTCGAGACCGTCAGCGTGATTCCGTCAATCGGATTGTTGAAGGTATTCGTGCTGCTCGTGATCTCGATCCCGTTCAGCTTGATCCTGGCATCGGAAGCCTCCTGCGTTTGCGCCATTCCTGCCGCGCCCACACCCTCGTTCGTCGAAGGATCGTAATTCAGCGAATCGATATCGCCGCTGATCTTGATGACGTTGCTGGATCCGGTCGATTTGGAAGCTACCTGGAGGGTCCTGCCGCCCTGGCCGTCGTCGATGATCGTTGCCGAAACCCCGCCGTTGGCCTTGTTGATCGCATCGCGCACCGATTCGAGGCTGACGGCTCCGGTCGAGGTATCCAGCTCGATATTCAGGTCGATGCTGCTGTTCGCGGTAAATGCGCCGCCGCTGCCGACGCCGCCCTCGACCTTGCCGATCTCGATCTTGAGCTGCCCCGCGTTGAGGTCGGGATTCACCGTGGATTGCAACTGCTGGCCCTGGGCCAGCGCGTTGACTTCCAGTTTGTAGGAACCGGCCACTGCGCCCTGCGCGGCGCTCACCGTGCCGAGCGTCGTGTCGACCAGGCTCGCGCGCATCGAGGAAAACGAGGAAACGGGCGAAGTTCCGGCGGAGACGGCAAGCTTCTTCGCTGCCGTCTGGAACGCGGCAACGGCCCCTTGCAATGCGCCCAACCCGGAAATCTGGGCCTGGTAGCTGGCTTCCTTCGTATCGAGCCGGTTCAGTGGAATCGCCTCGACGTTCATGATCGCGGTGAGAATGCTGTTCAGGTCGATTCCCGATCCGCTGCCCAGAGATGAAATGCTCGCCATGCTCGTACTCCTTCCTTTACGCAGTATTACGCAGTGCCTTTCACAAACAATCCCTTGATCTTATCAAGCGCCTTCGCAATCGCCAACATTTCTTCTGCCGGAATCTGGCGCAAGACCTCCTTTGTCTTGATATCGACAATCTTGACCACCTGCATTCCCGTATCCTCGTCGATACTGAAATCCAGATCGTTGGTCAATCCCGCGACAAATTCCTGGACATCCTTCGTCGCCGCCTCAAGCGTGTCGCGATCCACCGAGGACCCGGCGGCCTGGGCGCCGCCGACCATCTGGACCGCAGCCGCCTGCGCGACGATCGTCGGCGCGGCGGGAGCATTGCCGGAAGGCGTGGCGGCAGCAGCCATTTTCGACTGCGCAGCCGGCGGCGGATGGGCGGTCTCCACGGACAATGGCATTACCCCGGAAATATTCTCAATCATGATGACTCCTCTTGAAGTTTTAGAGCGGTTTTGATTTATGCGGCACCCTGTCCGGGATCGTAGGGACGGCATCTTGCCGCCCGAAATCACCCATTTGCAACGGCCGGGCGGCAGGATGCCGCCCCTACAAATTTCCTCCCGCACTTTGCGTCAAGTAGTACAGGTTTAAATCAAAAACGCTCTATCGATCAATACCCTTCTGGCGCAAGGGGCGCGGCAACCTTGCGGAAACCGCGCCCCCAGAGCCTTTCGAGACCGGTTCCTCCTTCAGGCGGGAGGAACCGGATTTATGATGTTAGCGCAACAGCGACAACACGTTCTGCGGCAGCGAGTTGGCTTGCGCCAGCATCGCGATGCCTGCCTGTTGCAGCACCTGCGCGCGGGCCAGGTTCGCCGTCTCGGCCGCGAAGTCCGTATCGCGAATCCGCGAACGCGAGGCCGACAGGTTTTCCGAAGTCGTTTGCAGGTTCACGATCGTGCTCTCGAAGCGCGACTGCAGGGCGCCGTAACGGGAACGCTGACCATTGACCGCCGCCAGGGCCGAATCCGCAATCGCGAGGGTGCGCATCGAGGATTCGTAGGTGGAGACGTCCATGGCGTCTACGGTTTGGAGTTGTCCGCCGTAGGTGGTGTTGGCTACCTTGAAGAAATCGGCATTCGTGGCGTCGGACGTTACGGCGAAGGACTTGTCCGAGTCGATGTTGATCTGGCCGGAAACCCAGACGGCTGCTGTGGCATCCCACATCCCGGCCGAAGTACCTGCACTCAATGTTCCTGTCGAACCGGCAAGGGTAGCGGTAGATCCATCAATCACCTTTATGTCTTCAAGCGCGACCGTGTTGGTGCTTCCGGCATCCGACTGGATGCGCAGATCCTTGCCGGCCTCGTTGGTCAGCCGGATCCCGTACTTGCCGTTATCTGTCTGGACGATCGAGGCGGTAAAGCCAGTTTTTCCTGCCGCATCGTTGAAAGCCTGCACCGCCGCGTTCAACTGGTCTGAGGAAGAGACCGCCGAGGCCGTGTCAGCACCACCGATGGTAAACGAAACGGTCGTCCAGGAAGCCGGTGCTGCACTGCCTGCCCCTGTCGTAGTCATATCGTTCGCCAGCATGAAGGTATAGCTTCCTCCCTGAAGGAAGGAATTCGTTGCTGCGGTAGCGGCAGCGTCGTTGGCGCCGAGGACAAAGGAGGTGATTGCCGTGGCGCGTACGCCGGCTTCAGCCTGGTTGATGGCCCCTGCCAGCGTCTCTGCGCTGGCGTGCGCCGCGTAAGTGACATTGAAAGAGCCTGAGCCGCTCGCAATCCCCAGCGTGCCGCCCGCTATCTTGGAGGCATCGCCGGTACCGAATTGGGTCAAACTCATCGTCTCGGTCGAACCGACGGTCAGGTCGCCCAGGCCAATGGTCGTTGAAGCCGCCAAACCACCCAAACGGAAATTACCGTAGGCGTTGACCTGGAAATTGCCCGAAGTTGCCGTGATCGTCTGGTTGGCATTCGCGCCGACCTGGAACATTGCCGAGGTGAAGGAACCGTCGAGCAGCTTGCGGCCGTTGAAGTCGGTCGTCGTCGCGATCCGCTGGAGTTCCTGCGAGAGCTGTTGGACTTCGGCGTTCAGCGCCATCCGGTCGCTTGGCGAGTTCGTCGCGTTGGCCGATTGAACCGCCAGTTCGCGGATCCGTTGCAGGATGTCGCCGGAAGATTGCAATGCACCTTCGGCCGTTTGCGCGAGCGAAATGCCGTCATTGGCGTTGCGCCCGGCCTGGTCGAGGCCGCGAACCTGCGCCGTCAAACGCTCCGAAATCGACAGACCCGCAGCGTCGTCCTTGGCGCTGTTGATCCGCAGGCCGGAAGAAAGCCGCTGCAGCGAGGTCGCCAGGGAAGACTGGCTGACGTTCAGGTTGCGTTGCGAATTCAGCGACGGGATGTTGGTGTTGATAATTTGAGGCATGGTGATCTCCTTCTGGGAAGATTCCTGCCCGGCGCACTCCCGCGATGCGGGGCAAGGCGCTGGACGACGGAGGTTGAACGGTGGAACACAAGGATGACGTGGGTCACGAATCCTTTTACGGAACGCCTTGCCCGAACTTTAGGGGCTTGCAAGGGCTTTCGGTTTCTGCGGCTTCCGGGGCGGCGCGAAGTGACTGAAATCAAAGGGATTTATCTCTTTGACTCACTGGAAAGTCGTAAGGAACGCCCCTCTCCCCCTGTCGGCTTCGCCGACATCCCCCTCGAAGAGGGTGACTTTGGAAGCCTCCCTCTTCGAGGGAGGTGGCGCGAAGCGCCGGTGGGAGTGCCTCTTGCAAGAGAGAGGCGAGCGGTCAGGATTGAATCAAAACCGATCTATTCACCCGGAAATCAAGGGTTGAGAAAAATCGGATCATCCCAAGGCCGCGTAGGGGCGACCGTCCCCGGTCTCCCGGTTCGGGCGAAGGATTGACAAACGGGCGACCGGGGACGGTCGCCCCTACGAAAACCCGTCGCCCCGAGCATGGCGAATCAATCCCGTGGATTGCCGCGTCACTTCGCGCAGCTCTCCTCCCGCGCGCGGCGTTGGGCCAGGGCTTCCGGCAGCAGCGCGTCGGGGTCGATGGCGTCGATCTCATCGCGCGCCTGATCGAGAAAGGCCGCGATCTTCCCGAAGGCTTCACTGGCGAAGAAGGCGGCGGAAACCTCGTCGGGCAGCTTCGCAATCCCCTCATAGACATGGCGCCCGAAATGCAGCAAGGATCCGCGCAGGAGCACCCCCAGGCCCCGGTGCTCGCGGCTGGCGAGATTGGTAACACGGTAGATCGCGATCAGCCGGTCGATGACATCGGTCTTGTTGCGCACCGGGGCGGAAAGCATCGGGGAGAGCGCCGCATGAAGGGTGAGAATGCCTTCGGAAAGCGTCTGCCGGAACGTAGCGCCCGTCAGCGGGGATTTTCTCGCGCCAGCGCACAAGGCTTCTACTACCCGCCGCTTTTTGGGCCCCGGCTCCCCGAAGCTGAAACTCTCCGATCGCGCCGGGATCGTGCCGGCGATTCTGGCGCCATCGTTCAGGTTCCAGATGCGAGCCTCGGGAAAATGTGCAATTTCATTCTCCAACCAACGCCTCGCTTCAAAAAGGGTGATCGTGGTACGCACAATGCCGCCAAAATTACCTTCCACCTCCCGGTTCAGGTCGGCACTTTCGCGCTCCGCTGCAGCGATCTGTTCGGTATAGACCGGCGGCGCATCCCCGGTGCCGGCGTAATAGAACGAAGCTTGGGCGTGGTGTCGCGCAGCGTCCTTCGCACCGAGGTCGACGCCGACGAGCGCGATCTTCCGCACTCCCTGCCGCAGCAGCCAACTGAGCGCGCCATTGCTGACGGTGGGGTAGGTCTGGACGCGCAGATGGTCTTCGGGAAAGATGTCTCCGGCGCAATCGCCCACTTTCAGGAAGAGCAGGGATTCTCTTGCGCCTTCGAGGGTTTCCGGGTGCAGCACGGTGGGGCCGATGATCCGCAATTTGGCCCGGAATTCGGGGGAAATCGTGTAGGCCAGCGTCTGCGCAGTGAGCCAGGGACGTTCGATCTCGACATGGAAATCGGGAACGATGCCGAGCCTTTCCAGCGCGCTGATCGCGGAACCGCAGGAGACGATCAGCGCCGATTCCTGATGTTGCCGCAAAAAATCGGCCAGCCCGTCGAGCGAGGGGCCGCTGGCGACGACGATGGCATGAGTTTTGGCAGCCATCGCGCGGGCCTCCGGATCATGGCGGAACAAGCGCCGTCCGGCGCGCAAATTGGCGATGGTATGACGCAATGAAATATATTCGTCGTCGAAGAACCCCCATCCCTTGTATAAGAGAGGGCCTTCCTTTGCCAACACGTGGTTGATGCGCTCGCTGTGTTCGGCATCGTGCAGGCCGTAGAAACAACTGGCGCCGTGCAGGAAATAGGCTGGAATCGAAGCGTCAGCGTCCATCACGCGGCGCAACTGATTCATCAGAGGCTCTGCAGTACCGTCGACGACCAGCGAAAGGTTGGTTGGCTGGCCGATCAGATAATCGTTGTACAGCGCGACATAATCGGTCAGGAAGGTCGAGAGCCGGGTAATCGCCGCGTCGCTATCGATGACGATGATCTGGCGCACTGTATAGCGTTCGAGCAGGCGCGAAAGATGAATGCCGTAGGCGGAACCGTAGACGATGAGCAGCGGAATGAGCGTGGGGCCAAAATCAGGAGCTTTCGGCACAGAACTTTCATCTTCTTCCGTATCTTCCTGGCGCTGTCTCGCGGCTGTACGGTAATGATCCAATAATTCCCAAAGAATCTTGACCGTTTCGGTATGCCCGTGGGTGTAGTAATAATTGCTGAAAAAATCTTCCAGCGTATCGACCTGGATTTTTTTCTTCTCTTCCGTTTCTTCTTCGCCGACGATGCGCCGCCGCGCGGGGCTGATAAAGATAAACATCCCCTGATCGACAATCTTGCGCAAATCCTGCTGCGTCAGTCGTTGCCCCGCGATTTCAACCGAGAGTTGCATGTTTTCATCGACATCAAGACCCACAGCGACCTGCCCGTTTTTCGGGTCGGCCAGGATTTCATGCAGATGGGGCAGGTTCTGCCTGAAAAACTCCATATTGGCCAAATGCGTGGCCTGCATCTTTTGAAGGTAGCGCTGGGTCGCCTCGGACATGAAAAGCCTCCATGGGGAAGAAGGTTGAAACGCGAAAGGGGAAGGGAAGTGCGCAGGATGGGTAGAGCGAAGCGAAACCCATCGGAGTTCCAGATGAAGGAATGATGGGTTTCGCTGGCGCTCTACCCATCCTGCCTGGCCTTTCAACCCATAATTGCCAGGTGAATAACGGATCTACCTTCCGAGTTTCCGGACGCGCTCGGCGGGGGTGATGATGTCGGTGAGGCGGATGCCGAATTTATCGTTGACGACGACGACTTCGCCCTGGGCGATCAGGGTGCCGTTGACGAGCACGTCCATCGGTTCGCCGGCCAGGGCTTCGAGTTCGACGACGGAGCCGTGCGCCAACTGGAGCAGGTTCCGGATGGTGATCTTGGTGCGCCCGAGTTCGACCGTGAGCTGGACCGGGATGTCGAGGATCATGTCGAGTTCGCGCATCATCGACGCCTTGTCACCGTCTGCGGAAGCTTCGAAGGAGGGGAAGATCGGCGCCGGTTTTGCCCCCGGCGCGGCGGCGGCAGGGGCCGCAGGAGCGGCAGCCGCCGCAGCCGCGTCGGCCTGCGCCTGTTCGGCCATTGCAGCGGCCCAGTCGTCCTCGCCAATGGCGTCGGCATCGGCTGCCGCAGCCGCTGCCTCCGGCTGGGCGGCGATCGCGTTGCCGGCGGCATCCGTCATGTTTTTCATCGCTTCCTCAAAGAGGCTCATTTCATCCGCCATGCTTTTCTCCCGGTGCGGAGGAATCGTCGGATTCATCCGCAACAAAGCGCTCCACCCTGAGCGCGAATTTTCCGCCTTGCTGGCCGTAACGGCATTCCATCAGCGGCGTGTGGTCGACTTCGGCGATGATCGTCTGGGGAATGTCGATCGGAATCACATCGCCGGGTTTGAGCTGGAGGATCTGGCGCAGGGTGATGTTGGTATGCGCGAGTTCGGCCAGGAGTTCGACTTCGGCGTCCTGCAATTGTTTCCGCAGGGTGCCGACCCAGCGTTTGTCCGTGGAAAGCTGGTCGCTTTGCATCGTGCTGTAGAGCAGGTCGCGGATCGGTTCGAGCATCGAGTAGGGGAAGCAGATGTGCATTTCCGCTGCCGATCCGCCGAATTCGACGGTGAAGGTCGTCGAGACGACGATTTCCGAAGGCGTGGCGATGTTGGCGAACTGCGAGTTCATTTCCGAACGGATCATCTTGAAGCTGAGTTCATGGACCGGCTTCCAGGAGCGGGCGTATTCGGTGAAGACGACATCGAGCATTCCCTGGATGATGCGCTGCTCGGTCGCGGTGAAGTCGCGCCCTTCGACGCGGGTATGGAAGCGCCCGTCGCCGCCGAACATGTTGTCTACGACGATGAAGACCAGATTCGGGTCGAAGACGAAGAGCGCGGTGCCGCGCAGGGGATTGGCCTGTACCAGGTTGAGGTTGGTCGGCACGACCAGGTTGCGGATGAATTCGCTGTATTTCTGCACCTTGATCGGGCCGACCGAAACTTCGGAGTTGCGGTGCATGTAGTTGAACATGCCGATCCGCAGGTAGCGGGCGAAGCGTTCGTTGATCAGCTCCATCGTCGGCATCCGGCCACGGACGATCCGTTCCTGGGTGCCGAGATTGTAGGGGCGGATTCCTCCCTCGGAATCGCCGGAAGATTCCGGTTCGTCGGTTTCGCCGGTCACGCCCTTGAGCAGCGCGTCGACTTCTTCCTGGGAGAGAAATTCCTGCGACATGGCCGTGGTTTTACTGGACGATGAATGAGGTGAATAACACTTCCGAAACCGGAATGTCCCCCCGCTTGCCGCCGGGTTCGAGGACGGCGTTCATGTGGGTGCGGATTTCGATGGCCAGCGCTTCCTTGCCTTCCTTGGTGGCCAGCTTGGAGGGAAGCTTGTCGGAGAGGAGGAGCATGATCTCGTTGCGCAGCTTCGGCATGAAGAGCTTGACCCGCTCGCCGTCGGCGGTGTCGTCGACCTCTACCGAAATCGCGAGTTGCAGATAGTGGTCGCCATCTTCGGGCTTCAGATTCACGGTGAAGGGATCGAGCACGACATAGACGGGCGCGGCCCTGATGGTCTTTTTCTTCTTCTTCGGCGCGGGCTGCTCGACGGCGGCTTCGTCGTCGGCGTCTCCGTGGTTCCCCAGAAGCATGAATCCGCCTACGCCGAGAACCGCGACAAGCACAAGAGCGACCACGCCGATGATGACGATCTTCATCGTGTTCCTTTGGGGCTTCGGGGCCCCGGCTTCCGTTTTTTCCGCCATTTGGAAATTACTCCTTGCTGTTCATATGCCGGATTCTATAGCGATCTTCGGGAATTCCGATACCTACGCAAAGGTATTGATCAACCCGCTGCCGCGCCGTGTGGCGGGAATGCCAGCAGGCACAGGCGCGGATTCCCCGGCGCGGCTTCCGTCCTGCGGATACCGGGAGCCCTGGGAATTGCCGCCGGACTGCTGAAACAGGGCATTTTGCTGCTGCTGTTGCCGGAAGGATTCGGCGCTGACATCGGTCTGCCCCAATTCGATGTTGGCGTTGGCAAATAGTTCCCGCAGACGCGGCAGGGCATTTTCGATCGCCTCGCGCACTTCCGCGTGGGGCGAGGCGAAGACCATTGTCGCGCGGCGGTCGCCGTCGATGTTGAGCGAGATATCGACCGGGCCCAGATGCGCCGGGTTGAGCGAGAGTTGCGCCGATTGCCGGTCATTGCCGGCAAGCCAGAGGATTTTCTGCCCGAGTTCGCTGGCCCAATTGTCTCCGGAAACCGGAACGCTGATTCGCAGCGCAGCTTCGCTGGGGGAGGAAGCGGCTGGCTGCGCGAGCGTGGAAGCTGCCGCGACAAGACCATGCGCGGGTTCGGCGACGGCCTTCACCTGCGGCTCGGCGATGCTTTTGATGACTTGCTGCAAGGAAGGGGGTTCGGGGGCGGCGGCAAGTTTTGCCGCCGCCTTCTCCGAATTGCCGGTGAAACTTCCCCCTGACCCAGCAATTCCGTTTTCCGATGCGGCGCGCGGATCCTTCTTCGCCGTGGCAGCCAGCTCGTCGCCGTTCCGGGCGGAGACCTGTTCCCCTGTCACGACGGGCTTGCTCGCCGCCTTGTTGCCGGCCACATCTTCTATATTTTTCCCTGCCGGGGCCAATCGCTCCGCAAGCGTTGCGCGAGGATCGTGCAGGAGCGGGGTCTCGCCAGCGGCGGAAGCCTCGATGGCTGCCGGCGTCACCGGATTCTGGGCCGCCAGGGCGGGTGGCGTCACAGGCGCCATCCCAAGCGCGGCGAATAATGCCGCCGGATCCTGCACTTGCACATCCGGCAATTCATCGGGATCGGGCAGATCGGCAAGCTCGGGCGCAAGCTTCGTCAGGACTTCCTGGGCACTCAGCAAATCCTGTGGAAGGGGAATCAGCGCGGGATCTTCTCCGGGGTCGAGTTCCAGCAAGCGGTCGATCAGCAAGCCTGCAAAATCGTCGCTATCGGCGGCGCCGGAAAGATCTCCGTAAGCGCCGGTTCCCGCTGAAACGGATTTGGGGCTGAACATACCAGCGATCAGGAGATTGAGAGAGTTGAGGGCGGGCATGATGCGCTCCTTCAGAAAAAGTCAGTAGACCTCTAGCAAGCGCCGTGCCACTTATTCCTTGTCCCTTCCGGATCCGCCTCCACAAACACAAACGCCGCACGGAAAAGCGCGGCGTTTGTTGGGGGCCAGGGGCAATTCAGGATTGCTGGAAAAACTGCCGCATCCTTTCGAGCGCCTTGTTTTCGATCTGGCGGATGCGCTCGGCGGATACGCCGAATTCTGCGGCCAATTCGTGCAGGGTCGCGGTTTCGCCCGCTTCGGCCAGCCAGCGCGCCTCGATGATGCGGCGGCTGCGCGGATCGAGACCGGAGAGTGCTTCCTGCAAGCCAGCGCCGTGCAAATGCTCGCTCTCCCGCGCTTCGATGACTTGCGTCGGCTCGTTCCGGGTATCGGAAAGCCAGGAAATCGGCGCGAAATGGGCTTCGTCGCTGTCCGGGTCGTTCGCTTCCAGCGCGACATCGTGCCCCGACAGGCGCATTTCCATTTCCCGGACTTCGCCTTCCTTGACGCCCAGCGTCTGCGCGACTTCGTTTGTCTGGCCGGAAGAAAGCGCTTCGCTGCCGGGTTTCAGGCTGCGCAGGTTGAAGAAAAGCTTGCGCTGCGCCTTGGTCGTCGCAATCTTGACCAGACGCCAGTTGCGGACGACGTATTCGTGGATTTCGGCCTTGATCCAATGCACCGCGAAGGAGACGAGGCGCACGCCGCGCTCGGGGTCGAAGCGCTTGACCGCTTTCATCAGGCCGATATTGCCTTCCTGGATCAGATCGGCATGCGGCAGGCCGTAACCGAGGTAGCCGCGCGCAATCGAAATGACCAGCCGCAAGTGCGAGAGCACCAACTGGCGCGCGGCGTCGAGGTCTTCGTCCTCGCGAAAGCGGCGGGCCAATTCGCGTTCTTCCTGTTCGCCAAGCATCGGAAAGCGTTGCGCCGCCTGGATATAGGCGTCCAGATTGCCGACGGGGGCGAGTAGCGCGGATTGGGGGACTGGCAGGGTTTGCGACATGGGATTCAAGGCTCCTTGGATAACTCTGGAATCATTTTAGCACTCGATTATTGAGAGTGCTAATTTCCGGAAATTTTCTAAATCTGTTTAAATAATGTTTCGCTACTGTAAAAAGTTTAGTTAAAGAATTATTTAAACAGATTTAGAAAATTTTCAGGGATAAGCTCCTAATATATTTGACTTGCAACTCATCTGTGGAGCATGGCGTAGGGGACGCCGCCTTCGGCGTCCCGTTTGCCGGCCATCCACTCCTGCGGGACGCCGAGGGCGGCGTCCCCTACGAAGGCGTTGATTTCCGATCTGGATGGTTTTTGCAAGAGCGCCCCTACGGGCTGGCGTTGCCCTGCGCTTCTTCCTCCGCCTTCCGGGCGGCGAGGCGGCCGGCGGCGAAGGCGCGGCGGTTGCGTTCGATGGTTTCCTCGCTCTTTTTGGCAAAGCGCTGCAACACGCATTCTTCGAGCGTTTCCGCCGGGAACGGCAGGTGATCGGCAATCGCGCCGAGCATGACGGTATTGCCGAGGCGCAGATCGCCCAGTTCCAGCGCGATGGACGAGGCGTCGAAAGCGAAGACCTGGGTGCCGGAATCGCGCATCGCGGCAATGGGATCGGCGGGGTAGTCGAAGAGACCGAGTTCGACAATCGGCGGCGGGATGCGCCCGGTGTTCATCAGCGCGAGTCCGCCTTCCCTGAGCATGTGGCGCCAGCGCATTCCCTCGGCGGCCTCGAAGCCAAGCAGGAGATGTGCCTCGCCGGGGCTGACCTGCGGCGAGAGCACGCGCGGGCCGAAGCGCAGGTGGGAAGAAACCACGCCGCCGCGCTGGGCCATGCCGGCCACTTCGGTTTTCTTGACGTCATGCCCGAGCGAAATCGCGGCGCCGGCGAGAATTTCCGTCGCCGTCATGACGCCCTGGCCGCCGATGCCGACAACGAGGATATTGGTGATGCCGCTGCTGTCGCCGCAGGCAGGGGTTTGGGAAATGGACATGCGCTTGCTCGCTTGCAAAAGGTTCAGGATCGGTTCAAATCAGCTTGAGTAGGATGGGGTGAGCGTAAGCGAAACCCATCGCAAATTCTGCTTTACTGCTTGTGCATCGGAATCAGGGGTTTCACCTTGTGCGCATGGACGATCGCATCCGGCGCGCAGGGTTGCACGCACAGCCCGCAGCCGGTGCAGGCGGCGGTTTCGATGCGCACGAAGGCGAGATCGACTTCCTTGCCCGATGCCTTGACGACGCGGTCGCGCCGGGTGACGTGAATCGCCGGGCAGCCGACATCGACGCAGTTGCCGCAGCCGGTGCATTGCTCGTCCAGCACGGTGTAGGGCGCCAGCTTGTGATAGTCCTTGATCAGCACGCAAGGCTGGTCGGTGATGATGACCGAGGGTTCGGGGATTTTCGTTTCCTCGCGCAAGGTCTTGAAAAGCGTCGGCAATTCATAGGGATCGACGACGCGGACGCGCTCTTCGCGCACGCCGAGGGCTTTCACCAGCGCCACGAAATCGACGCGCGGCGCTTCCCTGTCGTGAATGTCGCGCCCGTTGCCGGGGTTGTTCTGGCCGCCGGTCATGCCGACGGCGCGGTTGTCGAGGAGCAGGACGGTGACATTGCCCTTGTTGTAGACGATGTCGAGCAGGCCCTGCATTCCCATGTGCAGGAAAGTGGAATCGCCGATCACGGCAACGACCTTCCTGTCCTTGTCCGCTTCGCCGCGCCCCTTGTCCAGGCCGAGCGCCATGCCCATCGAGGCGCCCATCGAGATGCAGGTGTCGAGCGCGTTCCACGGATGGCCAAAGCCGAGGGTGTAGCAGCCGATGTCGCCGGAAATGACGACGTTGCGCATTTGCGAAAGCGTGTAATACACCCCGAGGTGCGGGCAGGCGACGCACATGGTCGGCGGGCGCGGAAAGACCGGCAGCGGCGCGGCGCGTTCCTTCTCCACGGTTTCCGCCGATGCGCCGGTGAGCGCGGCGAGCGCCGGACGCAGGACATGCGGGGCCAGTTCGCCCTGGCGCGGCAACAGATCCTTGCCATGCACCGCGATGCCCTGGGCGCGCAGCTCGGTTTCGATCAGGGGTTCGACTTCCTCGACGACGACGAGATGCTCGACCGTCGCGGCAAAGGCGCGCAGGGCCGAAAAGGGCAGCGGATGCGAAAAGCCGAGCTTGAAGACCGGGGCGTCGGGAAAAGTCTCGCGGACGTGCATGTACGCGGGGCCGGAAGTGACGAACCCGACACGGCGCGGGCCGCCCTCCCCTGCCTCCACCGTGTTCAACGGCGAAATTTCGGTCTCGGCGCGCAGGGCCGCATCGCGCTCGAATACCAGCGGAATCCGCCGCCCGGCATTTCCCGGCACCATGACCCAGCGCGCCGGATCCTTTTTGAATCCGGCAGCCGTATGCGGGATGCGCTCGCCGACCGTCAGCATCGCCTTGACGTGGCAGATGCGGGTTGTCAGCCGCAGGATCACCGGCGCCTTGAAGCGCTCGGAAAGCTCGAAGGCCGCCAGGGTGTAGGCATAGGCTTCCTGCGAATCGGCGGGTTCGAGCACCGGCAGATGCGCAAAGCGCCCCCAGAAGCGCGAATCCTGTTCATTCTGCGACGAGGAAAGTCCGACATCGTCGGCGACGGCAACCACGAGCCCGCCTTCGACGCCGGTCAGCGCGATTGTCATCAGCGCGTCGGAGGCGACATTCAGCCCGACATGCTTCATCGCGCAAAAGGAACGCGAACCGGCCATCGACGCGCCGAGCGCGATTTCGAGCGAGGTTTTTTCATTGACCGCCCATTCGGCGTAGAGATCGGGATAGGTGGCAATCGCTTCCAGGATCTCGGTAGAGGGCGTGCCGGGATACGCGGCGGCGACCCGCACTCCGGCTTCCCAGACGGCGCGGGCGACCGCTTCATTGCCGGACATCAGGAGCCGTGTTGCCGCCTTCTGTTCCGTTGACGATATGGGTTGGGCTGTGGACACGAAGGATTCCTTATCGGGATGAACGAAACTTTTGATTATAACGCCGCGAAAAATCGCGCTGCGCCGCAACGGTCATTTCCAGCAAGCGCCACTGACCCGCTCTATCGCGTTCAGGTCACGCTGGCTGCGCACTTCCCGGAAGCCTTCCTGCAATAACAGGGCGCGAACCGCCTCCGCCTGATCGTAGCCGTGCTCCAGAAACAGCATTCCGCCCGGATGCAAATGCCGGGGAGCACCGGCAATGATCTCGCGCAGGCAAGCCAGTCCGTCGCCGCCGTCGGTCAATGCCGAACGCGGCTCGAAAGGCAGCCCGCCGCGTTCCAGATGCGGGTCTCCGGCAGCGACATACGGCGGGTTGGAAACGATCAGATCGAAACGCGCCGCGTCCAGCGGCGCGTACCAGTGGCCCTGATGAAAGCGGACATTCACACCGTGACGCTCGGAATTCCGGCGTGCCACTTCGATCGCGCCAGCGCTGGCATCGACGGCGGTTACCCGCGCATCGGGCAGGCATTTGGCGAGCGTGACCGCCAGAATGCCGCTGCCGGTTCCCAGATCGAGGATTTCCGCCGAAGGCGGCAAGGCATCCGAAATCGCCAGCGCCGATTCGACCAGCAATTCGGTTTCGGGCCGGGGAATCAGCACCGCCGGCGTGACCGTGAAAGCCAGGCCGTAAAAACCGGCCTCTCCGGTGAGATAGGCCAGTGGCTCGCCTGCGGCGCGGCGCTCGACGAGCGCGAGGAAACGCGCCTGCTGCTCCGGCGCCAGGAATTCGCCGGCCTGCGTGATCAATGCTGCATGGGTTTTTCCGCTGACGAATTCGAGCAGCAGGCGCGCGTCGAGCCGGCCAATGCGCGCGCTCGCGGCGCGCAGGGCGGTCTCCAGGTTCAACGGGGACAATGACGGCAACGGGGGCATGAAAGCGGCTAGGCCTCGTCGGCCAGCGCCGCCAGTTGCTCCGTTTGATATTCGGTAGCCAGCGCGGTCAGCAATTCATCCATGTCGCCATCCATGATCGCGTCGATCTTGTAGAGCGTCAGGTTGATGCGGTGGTCGGTGACGCGTCCTTGCGGAAAATTGTAGGTGCGGATGCGCTCGGAACGGTCGCCGCTGCCGATCAGGCTCTTGCGATGCGCGGCTTCCTTCTCGTGCCGGGCGCGCTGTTGCGCGTCCATGATGCGGGCGCCAAGCACACGCATGGCCTGTTCCCGGTTCTGGTGCTGGCTGCGTCCATCCTGGCATTCGACGACGATGCCCGTCGGCAAATGGGTGATCCGCACCGCCGATTCGGTCTTGTTGATATGCTGCCCGCCTGCGCCGGAGGCGCGGAAAGTGTCGATCCTGAGTTCGGCGGGATTGATCACCAGATCTTCCTGCGGGCCGGCTTCCGGCAATACGGCGACGGTGCATGCCGAGGTGTGGATCCGTCCCTGCGCCTCGGTTTCCGGAACGCGCTGCACCCGATGCCCGCCCGATTCAAACTTCAACTGCGCATAAACGCCGTGGCCGACAACGCGGGCAATCGCCTCGCGGTAGCCGCCGAGATCGGATTCGGTGGCAGAAACGATTTCGACCTGCCAGCGCCGCCGTTCCGCCAGGCGGCAATACATGCGCAACAGCGCCCCGGCAAAGAGCGCCGATTCCTCGCCGCCAGTGCCGGCGCGGACTTCGAGCACCACATTGCCTTCGTCGTGCGTGTCTTTGGGCAGAAGCAATCTTTGCAATTCGCTTTCAATTTGCGGCAGGCGCGTGCGCGCCGTTTTGATTTCTTCCTGCGCCAGTTCGCGCAATTCCGGATCGAAGCCCAGCATTTCCTCTGCATGGCGCATATCGCGCTCGGCATTCCGGTACTCGGCGTACAGCGTCACCACCGGCTCGATGTCCGAACGCTCGCGCGAAAGCCGGGTAAACACTTCCATCTGCCGCGTCGCGTCCTCGGCAGCAAGCAAGGCATCAATTTCGGCAATCCGGTCGGAGAGTTGTTCGAGTTTGTGTTGAATGCTTTTTTTCATGGAATCTCCGCAAGGGCATCCGGGACCTCAGTCGCGGATTACTGAGGAGGCTGATAAATAGTGCGCAGTGCGTAGGATGGGGTGAGCGTAGCAAAACCCATCGGAGTTGCGGAGGGAAAAATGATGGGTTTCGCTACGCTCTACCCATCCTACATGCTGGAATTCGGAAGCCGCTACCGCCGGCCCCGCGCCTGGAACAATCGCGCCACCAGCGCACGCATTCCTGCCCGTTCCTCCGGCATCGAAGTATTCAGCGAGTGCATCGGCGCGTGCAGGAACTTGTTCGTCAGCCGTTGCGAGAGCAGGTCGAGCACCCGCGCCGGATCGTCGCCCCGGCGCAGCCGGCGCAGCGCGTATTCCACTTCGCTGCAACGGAGTTCTTCGGCGTGTTCGCGCAGGGCGCAGATCGTCGGCACGGTATCGCGCGCTTCCAGCCAGTGCAGGAAGGTATCGACTCGCGTGGAGATGATTTCCTCGGCTTCGACCACGGCGGCCTGCCGCGATTCCACCCCGGCTTCGACGACCTGCGCCAGATCGTCGACCCGGTACAGGAAGATATCGTCGAGTTCGCCGACTTCGGCCTCGATGTCGCGCGGCACGGCAAGGTCGACCATGAACATCGGCCGGCGGCGGCGCGCGCGCACTGCGCGTTCGACCATTCCCAGGCCGATGATCGGCAGCGGGCTTGCCGTGCAGGAGACGACGATATCGAATTCGCCAAGGCGCTCGCCGATTTCATCGAGCCGGATCGCGTGCCCGCCGAGGCGTTGCGCAAGCGCCAGGCCACGTTCGGCGGTACGGTTGGCGACGGCGATTTCCTTCGGTGTCTGCGCCGCAAAATGCGTCGCGCACAATTCGATCATCTCCCCGGCGCCGACGAACAGAATGCGCTGTTCGGAAAGGGATTCAAAAATCTGCCCGGCCAGGTGAACACAGGCGGCCGCCATCGAAACGATGTTTGCGCCGATCGCGGTGGCCGTGCGCACTTCCTTGGCGACCGCGAAGGAACGCTGGAAGAGTTTGTGCAGCGTCGTCCCGAGCGTGCCGGCTTCTTCCGCGACACGCACCGCGTCCTTCATCTGCCCGAGGATCTGCGGCTCGCCGATGACCATCGAATCCAGGCCGGAAGCGACACGAAATGCGTGACGCACCGACTCCCTCTGCGGCAAGGTGTAAAGATAGGGCTGGATGGCGTTGCGCTCTACCGCGTGGAATTCGGCAAGCCAGTCGACGGCGGCTTCCGGTTTTTCGGTGGCGCAATAAAGCTCGGTACGGTTGCAGGTGGAAAGGATCGCCGCCTCAAGCACCGGCTTGGCGCGGATCAGATCCATCAACGCCTGGTGCAGGCGCTCGGCATGAAACGCCACCTGCTCCCGCACGGTCAGCGGGGCGGTATGATGATTGATTCCGAGGGTAAACAGCGACATGCCCGAAGCCGCAAAACGCGCCAGTAAAGGGATCGGGAATTATAGCATTGTCGTTTCACGGCCCCGCTGGCGTCTGCATCCCTCCCGTGGAGCATTCCTTGTTGCTCTTGGCGACCCAGCAGCCCTTGTCGGCCTTGTCCAATGGAGCCGTATTGGTATTGAAGGTTCCCCAGCGTGTGGCGTTGAGCACCGAGGCGCGAAAGCCTGTCTGGTCAATGGAGTAGGCAATGCCGTCGGTAATCAGGCCGGGTTTTCCGCTTGCCGACAGTTCATAGGCAGGGAGAGCGCCAGAGGTGTCTACCTTGCAGGAAAGGTTAAAAAAGCTCGTTTGCGGCGAAGCCGTCGGATCGACGCTCCTGGCCTTGTTGAACAAGGCTTTTGCTTCGTTGCAATCGTAGTAGCGCTTGTCCTGGTAAACCTGATCCATCTTGAGCGCAAATTCATTCAGCGCGGAAAAGGCTTCCGGCAGCCGCGAACGCAGGATGTAATCCTGGTAGGACGGCAGCGCAATCGCCGTCAGGATGCCCACCATGGCCACCACGATCAGCAATTCGATCAGTGTAAACCCCGATGCACGAGGGAGTTTGCGGGATGGAATTCCGTCCGCTTGGCGGAGCAGGGCGGTATGCGACATGAACGAGCCTCCTATGAAACGAGTAAACAGCGCTTGAACGCAAGCTTGTGCTTTTCTTTATAGTGTCTGGCGTCATAAGCTTCAATCCCCTTGAGATTGTTTGGCAAGATGCCGGACTTCCTGTATCAAAATGTTTTAACTGGCCTTTTTCCGGCAGGATCGGATTTTTGATGCTTTTGGAAAATTATTTCCGGGGCGGATATCCGACAAGTGGTTGATTTCAGGGAGCGAACGGCAAGGAAAGTATTGCCTGGCCAATACAGGCGCAGTATGCCTCACCGAGCGCTATCGACCCATAATTTTCTAAATTTACTTAAATAATGTTTCACTACTGTAGTGTTTTTAAATCAAGAATTATTTAAACAAATTTAGAAAATCAAAAGCTTTTCGGGCGGCTTTCCATCCGCGTCGTGCCGGCAAAAGGGAAGGCGCCCCAAATCGCGGCGGGTTGGCCCCAACTTCCGGGTTGGGGCCAACTCACTGAAATCAGGGCGCGACCCTGAATATTCCGCAATACCGGCGGTTCACCATCATTTCATCCGCATCCGCTCCGTGGCCGATGTACAACTCGACGCCGGGGACGCCGCGAACGTCGATGGCATCTACCACCGTCACCGTCAACGGGCCGGTTTCCGTCGCGGTTGCCAGCGGCAGGAACGGATCGTCGAGCGGACGCCAGCCCTGTCCATCGTTTTGATACCAGCCGTAAGGGTCCGCGCCCGCGACGACGAAATATTGCTGATCCTTGTTCAGGTTTTGCGTGTGTTTCACCGTCAGCTTTGCGTAGGTGCCCTTGAGGCTCAGCGCCGAAGGATTGCAGGCCAATTGACTGTCGGCAACCATGTAACGCCTCTTTTCCGGCGTCAGCGCGTCGGCAGGGCAGCCTGTCGCAGGCGGCGGAGTCGTGATCCACTCCGGCGCGGAGATCTGGCCTTCGAGCCTGCTGATCCGGGTGCTGGTGCAGTCGGGGTAGAAGCGCGCGCGGATCGTGGCGCTCGTGCTGCTTCCGCTGCCCTCGTTCAGCACCAGATCGGTATTGCGCGCCTGCAACAGCGGTTTTCCGGGAGCCGTTCCATTCACATCGCCGATGCCGCTGATGAGGATCAACGCCCGCTCGTTCTTCCGGATGGTCGGGAAAATTTCGAAGCAGGTGTTGTCGGCGCGAGGTGTGATGATGTAAGGCGCGTTGTCGATCCGCACCGTGACCGGAGCGCTTCCTGCGTTTCCACCGAGGCAGAAGGCGAGGCTGCCGGAAGGCGCGGTATGGGAACTTCCCGGCGCCAGGATGCTGCCGTCGGAAAAACTGCCGGAGTTCGGCGTCGGGTCGATCCCGTTGCCGCCGGAGGGAGGCAGGCTTCCGCCGCCTCCTCCGCCTCCTCCGCCTCCTCCGCCTCCTCCGCCTCCTCCGCCTCCTCCGCCTCCTCCGCCTCCTCCGCCTCCTCCTCCGCCACCACTTCCTCCGCTACCGCCGCTACCGCCGGTAGTAAACGTCAGTTTTTTGGGATCGCTGATTCCGTTTATGTTTTCAGCGGCCAGGCAAAGGGTGTAGCGGGCGCCGGAATCCAGGCTGCCGAGCGTGTGTTCAAAAGGCGTTGCGGCAATCATGCTTCCAGCCGCGCCACTCGCATAGGAAACGTCGACGGCGGGACAGGGAACATCCCCCTGGATCACCCGCCACCGTGGAGTAGCGTCCTGGTCGCTGGTGACGGTAAATTTCACGCTGTCGTCAGTGATGTCGCTGGCGCCTTCACCCGAAAGCACGGGGCGCGCGGCTTGCGTGCCGGTAGTAAAGTTCGTCCTCCAGGTGCCGCTGCTTCCGTTTGCGTTCTCGGCGTAGAAACAGAAGGTGTAAGTGCTATTGGGATCCAGCCCGCCCAGCGTGCCGCCAAAAGGCACATCCTGGCTCATGCTCCTGCTGTACAGGGGATCGCTGGAGCTGAAGCTGCAAGCGACATTCCCCTTGAGGACTTTCCAATAGCCTGTGGCGTCCTGGTCGCTGGTGACGGTAAAGTCCGCGCCCGAGAATGTGACGTTGTTGATGTTCCGGTTCCTGAGACTGGGAGGATCGAAGCTCGCCGCCGAAATATCGGCTACCTCGACCACGAGCCTGGTGCCGGAGGCTTCAGCAATCTTGAATGTGTAGTTTGAGCTCAGGCTGGTGACGGGGGAGCTGGTGTTCAGGGAAGTCGTCAATGAAGTTGCATCGACAAGGACAATCCGTTCGCCGACCGCAAGGCCCGAACCGTTCTCGACTCCGACGCTGACGGCCGCCGCGCCGATGTCCGCCGATCCGTCGACATGGAGCATGGTTCCGTTATCCGACAAGGTACTGGGAACGTGGAATTCCAGATTCTGGAAATCCGTCAATCCGGTCACGGTGATGTTGCTCAGGGAGAGTTTCAGCGCGTTGCCCACGGAAACCCTGGGACTGCCCGTCCTCGCCCAGCCGCCGCGAAGGGAGACATTGGCGCCAATCGTCGCATCCCCGCCGATCGCGACCGTGTTGTACGAGGCCGTCGCCGAACCGCTGCCGATGGCCTCGGCGAATCCGACGTAGATGTCGATGTTGTGAACCGTGCCGCCCGTGATCGACACCGTGTTGTGCGAAGCCTCGGCGGCACAGTTTCCATTGCCGGGGCGGCTGCTGCCGATGTGAGCGGGATTGGACCATGCCTGCCCGCCGTAGATTTCGTTGCCCGTCGCCGAGCCTTCGCTGATCGACACGATGTTGTACGAGGCGACGGCGGAGCCGGTGTCGTCGCAATTGGCGTATCCGCCGGAGGCAAAATTCACCGTGCCGCCAAGCACCTGGGTCTCATTTCCCTGGGCGCTGGCGTTTCCATTGAATGTCCAGGCTTCCCCGCCAATGGCCTCATCCAGTGTGCCAGCCATTACCTTGACGAAATTTTGTATGGCGGCGGCATCGCCGCTACTGAGGGTCTTGTCGGCCATCCCCCCCGAGACAAAGCCGTCCGCGCCGCCGCCGCCGGAGACGACGACCCGGTTCCCCGTGGCCGTGGCGTCGTAGGTTGATCCCGCTTCGCCGGAAGCATATGCCCCATAGACAGTCATGCCGGAAGTGATCCCGCCGCTTTCGAGATTGACGGTGCTGTTCTCGACCCGGGTGGGAGCGGCTGCGCTCGCATCCAGCCTGCCGTAGACATCGTGGCTGATACTGCTGGCTCCGGGGAGCGCGATGCTGACCTGGTTACTCAGATAAGCGGGGTTGAGGCTGGAACAATTTCCATCCGCAGCGTTTGAATTGCCACAGAATTCAGCGGCGGGCGGGGTTGTGATGGAAACGTCGTTGTCATACACCGACTGCGCAAACACACCGGAGACCGGCGCAAGAAACAGCGCCAGGATCGCGCAGCCCAAAGCGCGGGAGAAAACCCGATTCATGAGAAACCTCCTTCTTGTCTTGAAATGAAATTGCAGAAAAAACCCCGCTTCCGGAAAGAAGACGGGGTGTGTGGAGAAGCAACATAAACGACGCTGTATCCCGAAGGAAAAGCCGGGCCGGAGCGAGCCAAAATCTTCTTCGCGCTCCTTTCAACATGCGGATTACCAGGAAATGACGGGGAAATTTCCGGAAGAGGGCGCGGCAAACAAACATCCCTGCCGGAACGGGAAGATCCGTCCAGGGTTTCGTTTGTGAACGAAGCACACCCACGCCACTGTTTCAACACTTGTCGCCTGCCCCTGAATTTAGCTTGAATGAATAGGGAATCCTGATTTGATAAGCATACCTGTTTGCAAAGAGATTGCAATTAAGAATCTCTTAGTGCGCGCAGTGTGCAGGAATTCCAGATGAAGGAATGACGGGTTTCGCTTCGCTCTCTCAAGAAACTACCCCTCCTGCACACTGGATCCTGCGACTTCGCGCAGGATGACGGAGTGTGCGTACCGGTGGCCCTGACCCGTCATCCTGCGCGTAGCGAAGCGGAGTCGCAGGATCCAGAGGAAGATGCCAATCCCTGCTCCCGGGTTTCTTCGGCACGATTTGCGGCAACGGGCCGATTACTGCGCTACCCATCCTACATATTGGGAGTATTGATGGGCCGGAGCAATGAAGGCTCAGCGCTTCACTCGATTTCCATCAGCGTCGCATCGGCGAAAAGGAGCGCGCCGCGTACCGGGCGGCCGGGGAAAACGGCTTCCACGGCGCGGCAGTAGGCGGCGAGTTGGCGCCGGTATTGCGGCAGGAAAGCGTCGGAGTTGCCGCTTTTGTAGTCGAGAACCCAAAAGCCTTCTTCGCGTTCGACCAGTCTGTCGATGCGGCGCAACGCGCCGTTTTCGTCGCAGAGTTCGGCCTCGTTCCAGGCGCGGCGGTATTGTTCGGGGTTGAAGAAGCGCGCCAGGTGCGGCGCGGCAAGGAGGCGTTCGGCGACGGGCAGGGCGCGGCGGATTTCTTCGGCGCTGATGCCCCGCGCCTGCCGCCAGTCTTCGTCGATGGCGCCGCTTTCGGCGCGCTGTTCGAGCAGGGCATGAAGCACGATGCCAAAACGCGCGGCGGGAGTGGGTGGAACGGGTGGCGCGGATAGGGGTAGCAGCAGGAGCGGCGGCGGCGCGGAGGTCTGCACCGTGGGGAAGGCGGGCGCGGGCGCTGTTTTGGGTTCGCTTGCCGCCTTATACGCCGGAATTGCCGGAGCTTCTTTCGGCAACGGCAGCGGCAAATCGCCGAAAACGAGCGCCGGTTCGGAGAAGCCGCTTTCCGGCCAGCGCAGCGGCAGCGTCTCTTCCTGCGCCTTCAGGCGTTCGAGCGCGGCGCAGAGGCGGAAGTAATGCGTTTCCTGCTTGATGTTCTTGCCCGGTTTTACGCCGCTGGCGATGAAGATTTGCCGGGCGCGGGTGATCGCGACATAGAGGAGGTTGAGTTCTTCCCGCGCCGCCGCTTCGGCTTCGGCCTCGAAGATCGGCTGCCGGCTCGTGCCGCGATGTTCTTTCTTGCCGACGAAGGAGAAATGCGCCGGCGCTTCGTCTCCGGGCTGCCAATCGACGAGGATATTCCAGGACTTGTCGGATTGCGGCGGGGTGTTGGCGTCCAGCAGCCAGACGAGGGGCGCTTCCAGCCCCTTTGCGCCGTGGATGGTCATGATGCGGACGCGGTCGCCGCCCGGTTCCGCCACTTCTATCGTTCCGGCTTCTTCCGTCTCGTCGGAGGAGGCGTCCTCGCGTTCGATCTGGCCTTCGTCCGGCGCTTCCCTTGAATCGCCGCGCGAGAAGCGGCGCAAGGCGGCGATGAAGCGCGGCAGGCCGGGATAGCGGCCAGCGTCCAGATCGAGCGCGAAGAGGAGCAGGGCGCGCAGGTTGGCAAGCGCCGCGTCGGCCAGCGAGGGCGGAGCCGCGTGGCGGTAACGTTCCAGCACTTCGCCCTGATGATAGATACGGTCGAGCAGATCGTGCGCCGGCAAGCGGGGCGCGTCTTCGATCCAGACGCCGAGCAGGCGGCGGGCGCGTGAGAGATTTGGAGAGAGGGTCGGACCCGCTTTCGATTCATCCGCCATCGCCATCAGCCTGTCCCACCAGCATCCGCCCACTTCGGTGCGCCGCGCAAGCAGGAGCAGATCCTCGTCGGAACACGCGAAGATGGGCGATTTGAGGGCTTGGGCCAGATTCAGGTCTGCTTGCGGAGTGGAGAGAAATTCGAGCAGCGCGACGATGTCCTGCGCTTCCTGCGTCGCCAGAAGACCGCCGCGCGAGGCGGCGCTGAAGGGAATTCCGGCGGCGGCCAGGGCGCGTTCGTAAAAACGCATTTGGGTGCGGCGGCGGGCCAGGATCAGGATATCGCCGTAGCGCAGCGGGCGCTCGGTCCGGTCAGCATCGCGGATGCGGCAATGTCCGACCAGCGCGGCAATGCGTCCGGCAAGCAGCGCGGCTTCGGATTCGCGGCGGCGGTCGTGGACTTCTTCTTCGGGCGTCGTCAGCGGATCGCGCCAGCCCGCCGTTTCTTCAGCGGCCTCTTCCTTCGCCTCGCCAGCGCAGAGCGGCAGCAACTCGATGCGTCCGGGCAGGTTTTCCGCCAGCGAGGATTGCGGCGGAAAGGGAGCGAAGCCCGGCTCGTGCGAAAAGAGTTCGTTGACGAGTTCAACGATCTTCGGCGCATTGCGCCGCGTCGCGCTTTGTTCGAGCGGCACGGCGTCCAGCCGCGCACACAGGAAAGCGGAAGCGGCGCTGAAAAGGCGCGGATCGGCGCGGCGGAAACGATAGATCGACTGCTTCGGATCGCCGACGAGAAAGACCGCCGGAGGCGCGGACTCGCCGTAGGCGTCGAGCCAGGCCAGCAGGATTTGCCACTGGAACGGGTTGGTATCCTGGAATTCGTCGAGCAGCACATGGCGGTAGCGGGCATCGAGCCGCGCCTGCATGAACGCGGCGTTTTCCTCGTCGCGCAGGAGTTGCAGGGTGCGCCATTCGCCGTCGACAAAGTCGATCAGCCGCCGCTCGCTTTTGTAGGCTTCCAGATGATCCAGAAAGGCGCGGTAGAGCATCGAGGCATCGTAGTTGAAAGCCGCAATCTCTTCCTCCCGGATCGCTTCCAGACATTCGAGCATGCGCGAGGAAAGGCGCTCGTGGAGTGCAAGGAAATGCGCGATTTCCAGTCCGGCGGCGGCGAGGCGTTCCCTGGGCTTTTTTTTGTCCTCGCGTATGCGCGGGGTGCCGGCATCCGTCAACAATATGGAGGCCAGCGCGTCGAATCGTTCTCTCCGGGACTCTTCCGCATCTTCCTCCGCCAACACCGCCGCAAGCGTGGCGGCCAGCTTCTGATCGGTCGAAGTGCCCGCCGCGAGATATTCACGATAGCCCCGGAAATCCTCCGGCCACCCCGGAACGAAAAAGGCGGCCAGCGCCACGCCCGATTGCGGCGGATCCGGGATCGGCGAGAAATGCGCCGATGAAAAGGCCAGCCACTCCGAACGACGCGCCAGCCCACGCTGGATCAAAGCGCGTACTCCGGAAAGCTTGGCAAGCCTCAAAAGGCGAAGACAGGCGGCGCGCACTTCGGGTGAAAGCGCAGCCTCATCGCCCGCCGGATCGGCGGCGGCCTGCAACTTTGCCGCGAAGCCCTGCCACAATTCCTCGAAACGCTCCGTGGCGCTTTCTTCCAGCACGGTTCCCGCCAGATTGGCCGACAGCGGCGCGACGGCGGCCAACTGCTGAAACCAGCCGTCAAAGGTATGAACGCTCAAACCGGGCCGCGCCGTCAGGACGCGCTCGAACAGAAGGCGGGCGCGGGCGAGGTTTTCCGCGTCCGCCCGAACCCCGCGCTCTTCCAGAAAGGCGAGGGCTTCCTGTTCCGGCGCAGTCGCCAGGAAACGCAGCCCATCGAGAACGCGCGTCCGGATTTCGCCCGCCGCGCGGCGCGTGAAGGTGATCGCCAGAATCGCCCCCGGCGCGACGCCGGAGAGCAGCAGCCGCAGCACGCGCGAAGCGAGCAACCAGGTCTTCCCGCTCCCGGCGCAAGCTGAAACGACGACGCTACGCGAAGGATCGAGCGCGCGGGCGGAGAGATCGCGGCTCATGCCTGATCCCACGGCGCTTTCAATGCAAAGAGGCGTTCAAGGCCGGAATTGGATGCTGGAGGCGCATCGAGCAAATCGAGAAATTGCTGGAATTTGTCGGCATCGAGTGTGAAAAGGGGGTGATCATGCACGGCTACATGCGCGCACTCGCAGGCGGCTTCGAGCATGAAGCCGGAACGGTTTTTGCCCAACAGGCTGGCAGCGTGGTCGATCATATACACAAATCCCCGTGCGGCAGACCTACAACGCGAAGCGTTCACGCAAAATGAGGTTTACGCGAGTCTGCCAGCCATCGCCAGTTGCGCGCAAAACGGCCAACACATCGGGGTCGAGCCGTAACTTTACCGCTACTTTCGCACTTGCCTTCGTGCTTCCGGGAGGGCGCCCGCGCTTGCGCGCCGCGATGTTTTCCGGGGTGTGTACGGCGGCAAACTCGCCACGCTTGGCTTGCGCCAACGATTCGCGCAGCCCCGGCAGCGTTTCTCCCGCATCCGCTTCAATGGCGCTGGCGAGCTTTTCCACATCAATGTTTTTCAGCTTCACGTTTGATTCTCCTCACGGCCTTGTTGGGCAGATTCGAGCGTTCGGCCTTGATGTATACGGCAAGCAACACGATCAAGCCATCGCCCAACTCGTTGAAATAAATCACGCGAGCGCCGCCGCGCTTGCCGCGACCGGACACTGCCCAGCGTACCTTGCGCACCCCTGCCGCTTGTGGAATGACATCGCCCGCCAGGGGATGGGCTGCAATGAAGTCGATAAATTCTTCCCGATCCACATCCGTCCAGATTTTGGACGCCTGGACGAGAAATTCGGGCGTTTCGACGACAGTGTACATATTTTAATTGTACCCCCAACAAATCTGTTGTCCAGCCCACGTAAGTCGGATAAGTGTCGCAATCCGACCTGCGTGCTAACATTTCAATGCTTGTAGTAGTCCTTTGTTTCAACCGTTAGATTTTTGGGGACGTTCCATGGAGAGGTCTTGGAAAGAAGCGATAAAACGAGTTCTTCGAGAGTTCGATTTGCCGTTACATTACACGGAAATTTCGGAGCAGATACTTTCTCGTGGCTATTATGAAACTGATGGGGCAACGCCTGCCGCAACGGTCAATGCACAACTCGCAACATCCATAAAATATGACGGTGAACAGTCGCCGTTTATGCGAGTCGGGAAGGGCGTTTTCGCGTTGAAGAGTGCAACACAAACCACGCCAATACTCGCACGAAAGTCGAAGGAAACAGTGTTGGCCTCGTCCTCTCCAGATATTGAAAGTACAGATTCCATCGTCCGCTCCTTTGGAATGTATTGGCAGAGAGATCTTGTCGTCTGGCGCAACGCCCCAAAACTCTTCGGAAAACAACAAGCCACATCCAAACCAATCGATTTTGGAAAGCAAAAAGGCATTTACATTCTCTATGACCACCATACCGTGGTTTATGTCGGGCGCTCCATTGATCGTCCGCTCGGAAAACGCCTCTCTGAGCACACTGCTGATCGTTTGGGCGGTCGCTGGAATCGGTTTTCTTGGTTTGGGCTACTGGAGGCAACTGATGACGGTGGGTTGGAAGAAGCTCCTTTCAACAACTCACTTGCAAGTGTTATTGCCACATTGGAGGCATTGCTCATCGAAGCGTTGGAGCCGCCGCAAAACAGAAGGCGCGGTGATGACTTTGCTATTGAGTACATTCAAGACATTGACCCAGAATTGCGAGAGCGAGAAATTCAAAATACTTTGCGCTCCATCGAGCAAAAGATGCGCGGCGGGTCGTAAAAAAATCTAGCTATTCACTCTAACCGGTTCTTCCTGCAACGCAGCTAAATTCCGGCGCTAGGCGCCGTTGCCTTATTGAGGGGGTTTTTCTAAATTACTGTAATAATTCTTTGCTAAAAACCACTACAGTAGCGAAACATTATTTAAGTAAATTTAGAAAATTCTAAAAAATCAAACATTCCCGCGCCGCGCCCAGGGCACGCGACACAGGCCGTGTATCTCGCAGTAGGCGCATATTGTGTCCACGCCGTGCGCCGGAAGGTTTGCGCCGGCGTGGATGCGCGAGAAGAGCGCGGAGAAATGCTGCAACAAGGGCGCTTCCGAAGCTTCTGCGTTCTCCGGCGTCAGGCTTGCCGCGACGGGCTGGACTTTGGTTTCGTCGAGCGCGAGGTAGGCCGCCTGTTCCACCTTGCCGTGCATCAGCGCGTACAGCGGCAATTGCAGGTCCTCGGCCTTTTTCAGCGCAGATGCCGATTTCGTTTTGTAGTCGAACAGGGCGCAACCTCCGGTGTCGTTCTCGTCGACGCGGTCGATGCGTCCGTGAATTTCGAGCGCGCCGCCGTCTTCGAGGGGCAGGAGGCATGCCGCCTTGACTTCCGCCTGATGCCAGCGCCAGCCGGCGGCTTCGTTTTCTCTCTGCCATTCGAGGTAGGCAGGAAGACACGCCTGCCAGCGCAAGCGCCAGCCGGCGACGAAGAAATCCTCGGCTTCGGCTTGCGCGAAGACTTCGTTCCCGATGGCCTCCAGCGCCTCTGCCGCCGCCTCGGGAGAAAGGGCTGTGATCTGCGGATGGCGGCGGTGGAAGATTTCGAGGATGCGATGCACAAGGGTGCCGTAATCCTTTTTGCCGAATGTTTGCTCGATTTCTTCCATTTCGCCCAGACGCAGGATATAGCGGGCAAAAAAGCGGTACGGGCAGCTCATGAGCGTGCTCAGCGCGGCGACCGGCAGGCGCTGCGGAAAGTCCTGCGGGAGCAGTGACGGCGCGGGAGCATGGACGGAGGAAAGGGAATCGTCCCGATCCCTGGAGAGCGTGGCGGCGCTTTCGGCTTTCAGTGTTTTGGCGGCTTCCGGCCAGGCCAGATCATGCAGGGCCGCGAGCAGGTCGAGCGGCGGCGCGAGCGGGTTGGCTTCCCCTTTCTGTTCCAGGCACCAGGTGACCAGCACACGGGGCACGGTGGACAGGAGGGATTCGAGATCGCGCAGCAGCGCCGCCTCCCGCGTTTCCCGCGTCGGCAGGCCGAGATCGCGCCGTACCGCCTGATTGAAAAAGACGCTGGAGGAAGAAAGCGAGAGCGAGGCGGCACCGCCGCCGATCAGCACCGCCGCGTCGAAGCGGCGCAAGCGGGCCGCCGAAAGAGGCAGCATCACGACGGGGCTTCCAATCCGGGATTCGTGGAAATTCGCGTTTTCCAGTTCGCGGTCGAGCCAGGCCCGCCAGGCGGAAAAGGAGAAAGGACGAGAGGAAGGACTGCCCGCGCCCATGTCGGCGGAGAGTTCTTCCCGGCGCGTTCCCAGGAGGTCGAGCAGCGCCGCGCCAGCGGCGTCTGCCGCCAGGGTGTCCTGCGCGCCGATCGCTTCCAGCGCCTTCTCCAGACGCTCCAGCCAGCGCGCCAGCGGCGCCGGGGCAGCGCCCAGAAGATGAAGGGCGGCGTCGATCCGGTCGAGCAGTTCCGCCGAGACCTTTTCCTCATTCCGCAACGCGCGCCGGAAAAAGGCCATTCCGCGACGCCCGCCAGCGTTCCGTGGATCGCGGAGCGCCCGCTCCAGCGCGGGGATGGCGGAAGGAGTTTTTTCCGCTACCGCAGGAAGGAGAAAGGGGGATTTGAGGAGATCGAGCAGGTTTTCTCCCGTCACGCCGCGCGCGGCGTTTCCGGCGGCGCATTCGAGCAGGGCATCGACCAGCGCCGCCGCGCGCGAGGTCGACAATTTCCAGCCGGTTTCGTCGTCGACCAGTAGCTGTTCGCGTTCCAGCAAGGCGCGCACCCGGCGCGCGGAAAGCCGGTCGGCGGCGATCAGCGCGATGCGCTGCCGGCCCTCGCGCAACCAGGCAAGGGTCTGCGCCACGATCGTCTGCGCTTCGGCCTCGCGCCCCGAAGCGGGGGCAAGCCTGAAGCATTCCTCAAGCGGGCTTTGCGTCAGGGTGGCGGAGAGCTTGCGCGCGCGGTCGATGAGCGGGATCTGCGCCTCTTCCGTCTCCGGTGTTTCTTCCGGCCAGGCCGCCGACAGCAGGCGCGCAAGCGGCGTCCGTTGCGCGCGGCGCGGCGCGGGATAAAACATCAGGACATTCTGGCGCGCGGCGCAGCGTTCAAAAAAATCCATTTCGGCGCGGCTTAAGGCTTCCTCGGGCGGGGCCGCGAGAAGAACGGCACGCGGCGCGGAAATCGACGCCGACAGCCGCGCCAGCCGCAAGCGGTACAGCGAGGGGCGATCCGGCTGCCCGCAGGCGGACAGGGCATGCCACATCTCGTGCACCAGCCGCGCTTCAAAAAAGAGGGGCTTCGCGGCGGTCAGTTCATAGGCGCGTTGCAGTTGTTCCAGCAGGGTTTCAAGGTCGGCGGGCAGCGTTACCGCCGCCGAGGAAAGCTCGTCGGCCAGCGCCGCCAGTTCCGCCGCGACGTTCCACAAGGCGGCAGGGTCGAACCAGCCGCGCGCGGCCAGCGTATCGTAGAGCAACAGCAGCCGCGCGCTTTCCGGCTGCGCGGCAGGCAGCGAAGCAAAGTCGGGCAACGGGGTGTTGAAGGCCCAGCGGGAGAGCGTATCGAAACGCGGCAGCAGCATCGGCCGGCGCGCGGCGGCGACCAGCGCGGCGCGGCATTCGCCCGCCAGAGAAAGCGAGGGGACGAAAAAGAGTTGCGCCGAAAAATCGGCGGAGGCTGCCGCTCCCGCGCGTTCGAGAAAGCGCTCCGCCAGCGCGTGGAAAAATCCGTCGCCGGCGGCAAGGGCATGTTCTTCGATCTGCATCGTTTCAGCACTCCTGGGAGAAAGGCTGCCCAAAGGGCAGGCAACGAAATATAACCGGGCGCCGGAAGCGTAGTCCATTCGTGGCGAGGAAGCCACAATCTTCAAAGTTTTGCATGGGCGCTTCCTGTTTTGGGCTTGCTCACTTCCCATGGCCGGGGTTTTTCGCTAGCATTCTTCCCTGCCGTGCGAAAAAGAATCCTGACTTCAGGGGGCAAATCCAGGAACGCGCGGAAAAAGCGTCTTGACCCTGTGTTTACAATTTTTCCCCACGATACATCTCCCATCCCCCGCAACAGGCGATATTCCTGAAAAAGGGAACTTTCCTGCCATCACAATGAGGTTTTTCCAATGAGTGAACATATTCATCACGTCACCGACGAATCCTTTGCCTCCGACGTGCTGCAATCGCAGCAACCGGTACTGCTCGATTACTGGGCGGAATGGTGCGGCCCCTGCCGGATGATCTCCCCCATCCTCGACGAAATCGCGAAGGAATACGCAGGTCGGCTGAAAGTGGTCAAGATCAACATCGACGAAAACCAGCAAACTCCGGCACAGTACGGCGTTCGCGGCATTCCGACGCTGATGCTCTTCAAGGGCGGCAACATCGAGGCCACCAAGGTCGGTGCGCTATCCAAATCGCAGCTCTCCGCCTTTATTGACAGCAATCTGTAAAATCAACTACGCTACGCCGCCTTGAAAGCCTGCATCGTGTCGCGGCCCGTTACGGACGGCTTGTGGCAGACTCCCGAAATTCCTGAACGATCGGCGACGCCAGCCCCGCGCGGCAAAAGGCGTCCGCTGGTATTTTTCCGGTTCTGAACAATCCGCCTCAGGTCATATACATGGCGCGAAGCGGCGGAAGATGGGAAGGTTGGCGCAGATCAGGCTTATCCCCTGCTCTCCCGGCAGAGATGGCGCTCCTTCCCGACTCCCGAATCATCTGCGGTATCCCTGTCCGGCTCCGGAAAACGAACCGACTGATCCAATCGTCCATCCCGAAGCTGATTGTCCCCGGTTTCCCCGTTCGTTGATCTTCTGGCATCCCCCGTCTTCTTCCCCGTCCTGCCCATTCCCGAAAAACCCTCCAAAGCCTTATCCACGCACCGCGCGGCATCTTCCGCGTCATCATTTCACTTCACCTCCCGCCATGTATCTCTCCGAACTCAAAAATCACCACGTCGGCCACCTGCTTGAAATGGCGGTCGAAAACAATATCGAAGGCGCAAACCGCCTGCGCAAACAGGAACTGATTTTCGCGCTGCTGAAAAACCAGGCCAAAAAGGGCGAAAGCATTTTCGGCGACGGCACCCTGGAGGTGCTTCCCGATGGCTTCGGCTTCCTGCGCTCGCCGGATATTTCGTACCTCGCCGGCACTGACGACATCTACGTCAGCCCGAGCCAGATCCGGCGCTTCAACCTGCATACGGGAGATTCGATCGAAGGCGAGATCCGCACGCCGAAGGAAGGCGAGCGCTATTTCGCGCTGGTCAAGCTCGACCGCATCAACGGGGAACCTCCGGAAGCGGCCAAGAACAAGATCATGTTCGAGAACCTGACGCCGCTGCATCCCACGCGGCACCTGATGCTCGAACGCGACATCCGTAGCGAGGAAAACATCACTTCCCGCGTTATCGACATGATCGCGCCGATTGGCGCGGGGCAACGCGGTCTTCTGGTCGCGTCGCCGAAATCCGGGAAAACGGTGATGTTGCAGCACATCGCGCACGCGATTACCGCGAACCATCCCGACGCGACCTTGATCGTGCTGCTGATCGACGAACGTCCGGAAGAAGTGACCGAAATGACGCGCACGGTGCGCGGCGAAGTCGTCGCCTCGACCTTCGACGAACCGGCCACGCGCCACGTCCAGGTTGCCGAAATGGTGATCGAGAAGGCCAAGCGGCTGGTCGAGCACAAAAAGGACGTCATCATCCTGCTCGATTCGATCACGCGCCTGGCGCGCGCCTACAACACCGTGCAGCCGGCTTCCGGCAAGGTGCTCACCGGCGGCGTGGACGCCAATGCGCTGCAAAAGCCGAAACGCTTCTTCGGGGCCGCGCGCAACATCGAGGAAGGCGGTTCGCTGACGATCATCGCCACGGCGCTGATCGAAACCGGAAGCCGGATGGACGACGTGATCTACGAAGAATTCAAGGGCACCGGCAACATGGAAATCCATCTCGACCGGCGGATGGCAGAAAAGCGCATCTACCCGGCGATCAACGTCAACCGTTCCGGCACCCGCCGAGAGGAATTGCTGCTGAAGGCGGACGTGCTGCAAAAAATGTGGATTCTCAGGAAGCTCCTCTACAACATGGACGATCTCGACGCCATGGAATTCCTGCTCGACAAGGTCAAATCGACCAAGACCAACAACGAATTCTTCGACGCCATGCGCCGGGGCTGATATAATTTCGCCCTTTACGCATTCCTGCGCCTTACCGATCCCCGGATCACTTTTTCAGGCCGGCCACAATCGCCGGTCGCACGCACCGAAAGGAAAAACCCGATGAAATCCGAAATCCACCCCGACTACCAGGAAATCCAGGTGACCTGTTCCTGCGGAAATTCGTTCACGACGCGCTCGACAAACAAGAAGGCGCTGCACATCGAAGTCTGCTCGCAATGCCACCCCTTCTATACCGGCAAGCAAAAGATCGTCGACACCGCAGGCCGGGTCGAGAAATTCAATCAGAAATTCGGAAACCTGCGCAGAACTGCGTAATCGCCGCAGGATTCACAAAAAAGGCAGCCGGAGAGGCTGCCTTTTTTCATGGCGCGGGAAAAAAGCTTCAGCGCAACCCCAGTACATCCTGCATATCGTACAAACCGTCTTTCTTTCCGGAGAGGAAGCGGGCGGCGCGCAGGCTGCCCAGCGCGAAAGTCATGCGGCTGCTGGCCTTGTGGCTGATCTCGACGCGCTCGCCGATTCCGCAGAACATCACGGTGTGGTCGCCGACGATATCGCCGCCGCGCGCGGTAGCGAAACCGATGGTTTGCGCGTCGCGTTCGCCGGTGACGCCTTCGCGGCCATAGACCGCGCAGCGTTCCAGATCGCGACCGAGCGCCGTGGCGACGACTTCACCCATCCGCAACGCAGTGCCGGAAGGCGCATCGACCTTGTGCCGGTGATGCGCCTCGAAAATCTCGATGTCGTAGCCTGAGTCGAGAATCCGCGCGGCGGTGTCGAGCAATTTGAATACGAGGTTGACGCCGATGCTCATATTGGGCGCGAAGACGATCGGGATCTCCTTTGCGGCGGCAGCAATTTCGGCCTTGCCCTTGGCATCGAAGCCGGTCGTGCCGATCACCAGCGCGACCCGGTGGGCGCGGCACAACGCGAGGTGGGAAAGCGTCGCTTCGGGGCGGGTGAAGTCGATCAGGCAGGCGCGAGGGGCAGCTCCGGGAACTGTTGTCGCCAGGGAACGCAGGACGGTTTCCGGCCCGGCGCCGATGGGAAGCGCGCAGGGAAGACCCGTCAATTCCGCCACCGTTTTTCCGGCCGCAGCGCCTTCCGGTTGATCGAAAGCGGCCGCCAGGACGACCGAAGCTTCGTTCAGCACGGCTTCAAGCAGCATCCTGCCCATGCGCCCGCCCGCGCCGGCAATGGCAACGGCGAATTTGGAAGATTCGTTCATGATTTTTTCATCCTGTTGATCCGGCCCATAAATACGCTCATTAGGTAGGATGGGTAGAGCGAAGCGAAACCCATCATTTCTCCCTCTGCAACTCCGATGGGTTTCGCTTCGCGCTCTCAAGAAACGCCCCATCCTGCACACTGGATCCTGCGACTTCGCGCAGGATGACGGAGTGTGGCCCCTGACCCGTCATCCTGCGCGCAGCGAAGCGGAGTCGCAGGATCCAGGGGAAGATGCCAATCCCTGCTCCCGAGTTTGTTCAGCGCGATTTGCGGCGGCGGGCCGATTGCCGCTCACCCCATCCTGCACACTGCCCCTGGAAAATCCGGAAAAATCGGCGGTTTTCACTCAGAACCCGATCATTTCCAGCAAGCCCCCAAAAAATCCCGGCTCGTTTTCAATGGGCGGCAGTGTCGCTCCTTCTTCCAGCGAACCGAGATCGAGAACTCGCGATTTGCTCGCCTGCGCGGCTTCTTCCGGCGTCATGCCTGCCGGGGCGGGCGGAGATCCGGAGGTGGAAGGAGGCGCCTCGGCCTGCTGGCCTTCCGCCTCTTTCTTCGGAGCCTCGCCATCGCCCTCTTCCTGCGGCGTGGCTGCCGTGACGGGTTGATCCTTCTCTTCGGCCTTTGGCGGAGTCGCTGCCGCCTCCTGAGGCGCGCTGCCCTCTTCGGGAATCACATCGCCGTCGACGCGCTCAAGCTTTCCCTCACGGTCGAAAAACAGCGTCAGGCGGCGCGATTCGACCTCGCCCGAGCGGCCTTTCTTCAAGCGATAGATGTAATCCCAACGCTCATCGCCATGGAAAAGATCGACCAGAAGCGGCGTTCCAAGCACATAACGCACCTGATCGCGCGTCAGGCCGGGGCGCAGTTGCGAAACCTGTTCCTGCGTCAGCAGGTTGCCCTGCTGCACGTCGATGCGGTATTCGGTAACGATCCTCGGCACCGATGAACAGCCGCCAAGCGCAAAGCTCCCGGCGAAAATAACGGAAAAAAGGAAGGCAGGAAAAAGACGCGGAAAGGAAAAATGAATCATGGAGGAAGACAGAAAAAAGCGGGGATATATGCCCAATGGATGCCTGGCAGTCTCGATGGGCGGTATATCATAAACGAAAAGCCGCACAAGCCGCTGCGCCCATCTCATTCCTGCGTCTTTCACCCCTCAAACCCCCGACAGCTTCGTCGTGCGGCGCTTCACGCCGGAGAGACGGGGAACGGGCGACCACAGGTCGCCCCTGCGCCGGGGTTTTGTCGGGACAAGCTGTCGGGGTTTTGTAGGGGCGACCTGTGGTCGCCCGAAATCACCCGTTTGCAAGCATCGGGCGGCAACGCTCCCTCTGGAACTCCGATGGGTTTCGCTGGCGCTCTA
>WQZF01000006.1 GCA_009780885.1 Betaproteobacteria bacterium
ACCACTTGCTTGCGCCGTTCGTGCAGTTGCTCCAGTGTCGAATATCTTGCGTCGTCTTTTTCCATCTCCACCACATGGGGATCAATCCAAATATTTCAAGTATTATCGTGCCGAGTCAATAATCACCATCGGCAAGGCATCCTGCGGGAATGGCTCGGTCTCGAATTTCGGGGTAATCGGTTTCGGTTCCGCCCAAGCGTCAGAATTACACGCTACGCTGTTTTTTCTCACGCCCGAAGGGGTAGGATTTGCCGCTTTCGTTTGGACGTTCAGCGCCCTTTCCGCCGCCTCTTCCAGTGATGGGCTATCGCTGCTTTTGGCGGCATTCTGAGTATCCAGAAACGCCGCCCCGCGCTCGATTGCTCGCATGGTCTTGTTGGCGTACGGTTCCGCGAATCCATCAATGCTCATAGCTCACCCCCGCAAGATTCAAGGCGTTCTGGATTCGCGCCACGGCAATAATCAAGCGCCCCCTATCGCTTGAAGAAAAAGGCGTTCCTGCCAGCAGCGCCGCGCCCGCCGTTGCCACGATCAAACCTTCAAACGCCACCCCTCGCAACACATCCGCCGCAGGGAATGGGCGGCGCTCTGGCGGATAGTGATGATCGGAAAGCCGCTCTGGGAAAAGATCGGTCATCGTCAAACCGATTGCGGAAAGCACTTCATGCGGTGAGCATTCCGCAAAGCAATGGAGCAATACTCGCCCGTCATTGACTTCACGAATCGAGAGAGTGCGGCCTTTGCTTCCATGCGAGGGGCATTTAGCCCGCCATGTTCCAGAGCCGGTTTGTTTTACCCCGTCAAGTCTTGAAAGAAGGGTATCAATGGCGGGGTTACGTGCTAGAATTTTCCCGTCAAAAGTAGTCTTTGAAGCCGCGCCGGGTGCCGAAGCCCGCGCGGCTTTTTCCTTTGGCCTTGTCATTACGCCCCGCCTTTCAGGCAGCAACTCCGGGGCCGTGATTCCGCCCAATCCAAAAGTTCAGATTCATCCCATGCGGAAATCCTCTCCCCGAGCTTCACGGGGCGCGGAAAAAGCCCATCGCCAATCAGTCGGTACAACGTCGAATTTGAAAGCCTGAATCGCTGTAAAACTTCCTTCCGCCGAAGATATACGAGCGGTTTGTCATTGCGGCTTTGGGGTGCGGAAGTCTTTTCTAATTGTGTTACGCGCGTCATGGTTTATTCCTCCTTGTCATAGAACGCCGGGGTATCCGGCGCGATGTCAAAGCACTATAGGAACTCGGATTTAATCCGTCAACCATAAAACATGAGCGGTTGTTTTGACTTAAATCAAAAAATTGCAAGTCTGTTATTATTTATTGGGAAAACACGGGATTTTCCGGGAAATTACAGGATTTTCCGGGAATGCGATTTTAGAGGGAAAAAATAATGTGTTTTTTTGTAAAGGAGCAACAAAAAACCCCGCCGAAGCGGGGTTTTCACCATCGAAAGCTAAAAAGCTATCCGGCCTTGGGTAGCGGGATGATTTCCGCCCCGCGCTTCAGTGTGTCGAGATAATCCGCCCATTCCCGCATCATCTTCTTGCGCTGCGGCAGAAACTTTGTCCGGTCATACGCAGGCCCCAAGGGGCCAGAAACCTTGTGCGCCAATTGATGCTCGATCACTTCCGGGGGGAAGTGCAATTCTTCCGCTATCAGCGTTCTTGCCATCGCCCGGAATCCGTGCATTGTGTGTTCTGTTTGCGTGTTGTACCCCATGCTTTGCAGTGCCCGATTCAGCGTCATATCACTAATAGCCCGCCCATGCCGCTCGCCGGGAAATACCAATTCCGCGCCGCCGGTCAGTGGTTGCAGATTCCGCAGGATTTCCACTGCTTGCCGTGCCAGCGGGACAAGGTGCCGCGTCTTTGTCTTGCTCGCCGTGTAGCGCCATTCCGCACAGTCAAGGTCAATGTCTGCCCAACGCGCTGCCCGTAGCTCGCCGGGGCGAACGAAAACCAAAGGCGCAAGGGCCAGCGCCGCCCGAACGATCACGGAACCGGAATATTGATCCATCGCCCGCAGCAATTCCCCCACCTTCACGCGGTCGATAATCGCCGCCATGTTCTTTGTCTGTACAGGTTTCAGCGCCCCCCGCAGGTCAGGGCATGGGTCGCGCTCTGCCAGCCCCTTGGCAATGGCGTAGCGCATCACCATTGAAATGCTTTCCTTGGCCTTGTGTGCGGTTTCAATCGCTCCCCGCGCTTCAATCTTCCGCAAAACGGCAAGAACCTTCGGCGCGTTCACTTCGGAGACGGGCACACCGCCAAGCATCGGGAAAACGTCCTTTCCCAGCCGCGCAATGACCTTGCAAGAATGACTTTCTGACCATCCCGATTTTCTGACGGAATGCCATTCCCGCGCCACCGCCTCAAAGTTGTTTTCCGCCGCCGCCTTGATTGCGGCCTTTTGAGCTTGCTTCACCGCGCCGGGGTCTTTGCCGTTCGCCAGCATCTTCCGGGCTTCCTCGCGCCGCTCGCGGGCGTCCTTGAGCGATACAGCAGGATACGCGCCAAGGGAAAGCAGCTTTTCCTTTCCCCCAAAGCGATATTTAAATCTCCAGAGTTTCCCGCCCGCCGGGGAAATCTCCACGTACAGCCCGCCGCCGTCAAACATTCGCATGGGCTTGTCTGCCGGTTTTGCGTTCCTGATTGCAGTATCAGCCAGCTTGTCCTTATGCCTCATGATTTTTTCCCATGCGTTTTGTCATCAAGATAACGGCCCGCTTTATCAGGCATGACGCCTCATGCAACAAGCCCCCCGCCGTATCAAGCAAATCCGCCGCGCCTTCAAGATTCTCTGCTTGCAAAACCAATGCACTCCCAACCTTTGCTTTCGCTTTCCGCGCCCCTTTCATCCCGCAAGGGTCTACGCCGCTTGCAAGGACGGCCTTGGCCTCTTCCCTTCGTTCACGGGCATCGAAAAGGGAAACACCGGGATACGCCCCGAAGGAAAGCGTTTTCCTCTTGCCATCATGCCAATAATTCAGCCGCCATAGCTTGCCGCCTGCCGTTGAAATATAGATATACAGCCCCCCGCCGTCGGCAATCTTATATGGCTTGTCCTTTGCCCTTGCCTCTTCTATGGCCCGACCCGAAAGTTTGTTTGTAGTCTTGCTCATAATGGACATACCCCCAAGAGATTTAACGAAACACCCCCAATTCTATACCCAAAAAGGCCGGATGCAATAGAACCGTATGGAACGAATACGGACAAGAAAAAGGCCAGAACCCTTGTAGAGTCTGGCCTTTCTGGATTGTATCGGATTGCTTTGGATTGGTTGTTGGTGCCCCCGCCCGGAATCGAACCAGGGCCTGATGCTTACAAGGCAACTGCACGACCTTCATGCTACGGGGGCGAAGCGGCGGATTATAGCGCAGCCCTCCGGGCAGGAGAAACGGACGGGGCGCTTGAAAGATCGAGCCATAAAACAGAACTACAATGAAAAGAGTATCGGCACTGGGTTTGTATCCCATTGTCCTGAATAGATGGATATTTCCATCCCCTCCCCCTCCCCGCTTGCTTCCTCGCTTAGCTTCCCATTTCCCTCCCCGTTCGTTTTCCGCTCATGCCAGCCCCTACCAGTCCCTTTGAAATTGCCCGCGAAACCTTGCGTTTGCTCGCTTCGCGGCGGATCGTTCCGACGCCGGATCATTACCGCACCCTCTACGACAAGATTGCCGGAAACGCTCCCGCGAGCGAACCCGCCGCGCGGGAGAACCCGCTCAAAACCCTGACTTCTGTCCTGCCTCGGGAGGCGCCGGAGCAACTGCGCCTTGCCCATGCGCTCGAAGTCGCCTGCACGGAAGGAGGCGAGGCGGAATACGGGCGGATCCTCTCCGAGTTCGTCAGCGAACAAAGCCGGATACGCCAGCTTCCGTGGGGAGATCTCATCAACGACCTCTTGCGCGAATGGGCAAGCAAACGCGCCAGCCTGACGCCGGGCAAAAAGCGCGAAATGCTCGATCGCGTCCTTTCCAGCTCCGCGAGCAACAGCGAATTATTGTTCACCCGCCTGAACGGGCTTTTGGGGGCGTGGGCCCAGAATGCCCAGGGAACGGGCGAGGCCGCGCTCACCGGCCCGGTTCCGGAAGAAGCGGAAGAACACGGAGGCGAAATCCTGCTGCCCTCGTCTTCTGCCGCCGCGCTGCTGATGGATCCTTCCGCCGAACTTGCGCCGAAGCTGCGCGAACTTTTCTCCTTCACCCTTGAAGAGGCCGTGGCTTCGCAATTGCTCGAACTGCCCGACCTGATCGAAGAAACGCGCCGGCTGGCCCGGGCCATCCGCGAGGCCGACAATCCGGACGCGCTGAATCATCTTCTTTCCGACCTCAAACGCCTGGCCTACCGCCTCGAACTCCTGGCCGACGAGCGCGCCGAACTCCGCGCCGGACTGATCCATCTTCTGCGGCTGATGCTGGAGAACATCGGCGAACTCGTGATGGATGACACCTGGCTGTACGGCCAGGTCGAAACCGTGCGCGAAATCATCGACAAACCGCTTGATCCCCGCGCCATGGATCATGCCGAGCGCTGCCTCAAGGAAATCATTTTCAAGCAGGGCCAGCTCAAGCAAAGCCTCATCGAAGCGCAGAACGCGCTCAAGAAAATGCTTTCCGGTTTTGTCGACCATCTGGCCGATTTCGCCACAAACACCATGCAGTATCACGACAAGATCGAAATCTGCGCCAAGAAGATCAGCGCTGCCGACAACATCTCGGCACTGGAAAATGTCTTGCAGGATGTCATGGGCGAAATGCGCCAAATCCAGGACAGCGCCAAGCATTCGCACAACGAACTCCGCGCCGCCCAACGCGAAATCGACGAAGCCAACCGCCACATCTCCAAACTGCGGGAAGAACTCGACCACACCAGCGCGCTCGTTCGCCACGACCAGGCCACCGGCGTCCTCAACCGGCGCGGCCTCGAAGAAATCCTCACCAAGGAAGTCGCCCGCAGCCGGCGGCGCAGCACCCCGCTCTGCATCGCCCTGCTCGACATCGACAACTTCAAGAAACTCAACGACTCCCTCGGCCACGCCGCAGGCGACGCAGCGCTCGTTCACCTGAGCGGCGTCGTACGCACCTGCCTGCGCCCGCAGGACAGCATTGCGCGCTACGGCGGCGAGGAATTCGTCCTGGTGCTGCCCGAAACCGGGCTTCAGGACGGCATTTCCGTGCTGGTGCGTTTGCAGCGCGAGCTGACGAAAAAATTCTTCCTGCACGAAAACCAGAAATTGCTGATCACCTTCAGCGGCGGCGTTACCCTGCTGAACGAAACCGACACCAACGAAAGCGCCATTAAACGCGCCGACGCCGCAATGTACCGGGCGAAAAAGGAGGGCAAGAACCGCGTCTACAGCGGATGAGCGCGGGCTCATTCCCCTTCTGTGGAGGGGCGCCCGAAGGGCGGGGTGCTTTTGGGGCGATGGACATCGTCCCCTGCCGCCTGCCTTGCAACTCAAACCCGTTTTTTCCCGAAAACCCCTATATCATCGAAACTCCTGCCTTCAAACCCGCCAAGGAACATCAAATGTCCTCCGAATTCGATAGCCTCTTGCCTCGCACCGGCTTTTCCCGTCGTGAATTCGTCGTTACCGCGCTCGGCGCCGGTTTTGCGTTGGCAACGCACCCGGTCATGGCCGACAGCGCGATTTCCACCCCCGCCGACGGCCTGCTCGCCGGCGAAGTCAAGATCCCTGCCGCAGGCGGCGAAATGCCCGCCTATCGGGCAGCCCCGGCAGAAAAGCCGAAGGACGGAACGCTCCCGCCCCTGATCCTTGTCGTGCAAGAAGTCTTCGGCGTCCATGAATACATCAAGGACATCTGCCGCCGCCTGGCGCGGCTCGGCTATTTTGCCGTCGCCCCCGAACTCTACGCCCGCCACGGCGACCCGCGCCTTTATCCGAACATTCAGGATCTCCTGGAAAAACTCGTCTCCAAAGTCCCCGACGCCGAAGTCCTCTCCGACCTCGATGCTGCCTTCGCCTGGGCAGGCAGCAACGGCGCGGATGCCAAACGAAGCGGCATCACCGGATTCTGCTGGGGCGGACGCATCGTCTGGCTCTATTGCGCGCGCAACCCGCAAATCCGCGCCGGCGTCGCTTGGTACGGACGGATCTCCGGCGCTTCTACGGAGCTGACCCCGCAACATCCCCTCGATATTGCCGCCGCCCTCAAGGCCCCGGTGCAGGGCCTTTACGCCGGGGAAGACCAGGGAATTCCCGCCTCCGATGTCGGAGCGATGCGCGTGGCGCTGGAACAAGCCGCCAAGGCCGGCAACACTGCCGCAGGGCAAAGCAGGATCCACCTCTACCCCGGCGTTCCCCACGCCTTCCACGCCGACTACCGCCCCAGCTACCGCAAACCCGAAGCCGAAGACGGCTGGCGGCGCATGATGGAATGGTTCGACCGGCATGGGCTGCCTTCGACTCCCCTGTAGGGGGAGCGTTATTCACCCGGCAATGAAGGCTTGATCTTCCGGGGGCTTCCAAACTCCCCTCTCCCTCTTATCCCTCCCCCGCACGGAGGAAGGGACGACCGGGCGGGGTCATTCCCCTCCGTGGAGGGGTGGCGGCGCAGCCGACGGGGTGGTTCACCTCCCTCTTCGGAGGGGAATTGAACAGCGGCGCTCTTCGGAGCGCCGTTTGTTTATGCGCAGGAAAGATGCCCGCAAGCTCCAGCCGCCTTTGCCATGAATTCCACACGAACTGCGTCATACGGAAAATGTAGCTTTCCGTCCGCCGTCTTGTTGATCAATCCGCACAGCACCAGTGCTTGTGCATCGGTATGTACACCCTTGACATCACGCGAAACACGCCGCGCCAGTTCGCGTACTCCGGTTGGCCCCGCACCGGTCAATGCCTCGATCAGCGCCCAGCGCCGCGCGCTCAGCGTATTCAGCAAATTTTCACGGGTAGTAAAGGTATAACGCGGCGAGGCGTCTGCCTTGCCCTTGAATGTTGCTTTCATCCGTTCTTTCACTTCGTCCGGGGTGGCAACGTCAATCCTCAGCATTTTTTCGTTCATGTGCGCCTCACAATTTTGTCAAATCGTCCCAGAAATCGTCCAATAGTGCATCCAGCGTGGTGAAGAGATAGGGGGCTTGCGCTTCGCCCATGTGCCGATGGTCTCCCTTGCCGGCCTCATTGTCATAACGCAACACACATATTTCGTCGATGACATACGCCAGTCTGTATTTGTAGCTGTGCACGCTTCCGGGCAAAGGAGACGGAAGCGCCCAGATGACGACTTCGGCAAAACGGTTGCCGGAGATGTGAATGCGTTCGCGTTTCAGCAGATCGGCCTTCATGTTGTAAGTTTTACATCGCCCTGAGGTGATGTCAATAGAACAACGCCTGGGAAGACAAGCTTGCGCCGCTTCGCTACGCTCCCCTGTGAAACGCCCGCCTGTACGAGGCTGGCGAAAGGGAAAAGGCCATTGCCATCATCAGCAGGGTGATGAGCGCCATCAATGTCCAGGCGTGGAGGAGGCTGGAGAAGGATTCGCGCAGGAGGCCGGCGATGAGGGGCATCAGGCTGGCGACGAGGTAGCCGCCGCCCTGGACGAAGGCGAGCAGGGCGCCGGCCTGGGCGGGGTCGTCGAAATGGTCAAGCGCGACGATGAGGGACAGGGGAAAGAACGCGCCGCCTCCCAGCCCGAGCAGGAGGCAGGCGGGCCAGGCGAGCGGGCCGGGGGCGGCGATGAGGAAGAAGAGGCCGAGCAGTTGCAGGAGGAGCGCAAGGATCGAGGGCAGGCGGCGATCCGGGAAGCGCGCGACGCAGGCCGATACGGTGAGACCGCCGATAACTCCCATCCCGGTGAACCCGCCAAGTAAGTGCCCGCTTTCGATAGCTTCGCGGCCCCGTTCGATGAAATAGGAAGGCAGCCAGGCGAGCACGAGAGTGTAGGCGCAGGTGCCGAGTCCGAAAAAGAGCATCAGCGTCCAGGCGCGCTGGCGGCGCCAGAAGGCGATTTCGCCGGGGATTCCGCGCGGGGGCGTTTCGGCTGCTTCGGATGGGTTTTGATTCGGGTCCGGGCACTCTCCCCCTCTCCCACCGGCGCTTCGCGCCACCTCCCTCAGGGAGGGAGGCTTGACTGGGCATTCCGGGCCAGATGTTTTTTGCACCCAGTTCCACATCGCAAACGCGGCGAGGGCGGGCAAGGCCCAGAGGCCGAGCGCTCCCGGCCAGCCGAAGGGAATGGCAATCCAGGCCGAGGAAATCGCCGCGATGACTCCGCCTGCCATGATCGCGGTGCTGTAATAACCCATGATGACGCTGCTCCGTCCGGAGAAGCGGCGTTTGACGTATTCGGGCAGGAGCGCCTGGACGAAGGCGATTCCGGTTCCGGCAAGCACAGCGGTGAGGATGAGCGCTTTCCACTCCGGAACGAGCCACCGTCCGGCGCAGCCCAGCGCGATCAGCAAGGCTCCGAGCGGGATTCCGCGCCTGCCGCCCATCGAGCGCTGTAGCCCGCCGCCGCCCAGCACGACGATTCCCATCACGAACATGGGAAGCGCAGTGAGGAGACTGGCTCCGGCATTCCCAAGCCCTGTCTGCGCCTGGATCGCATCGAGCACGGGGCCAATCGCGGCCAGCGCCGGACGCAGGTTGAGTCCGAGCAGGACGATGGAAAGAATCGCCAGGGTCGAAGCGGTTTCGTTTGTTTTCATGAAAGGGCCCGTCGCCAATTTCCCGATGATCCCGGAAAATCGCAAGAATCACCATAGGCGGGACAAGATCGCCTTACAATGTTTTTTTTGATGCCCGGGTTCGCCCCTTGTTCCCTTGTCTCCTCTTACAACACCTCCCGTCGTTGTTTTCGCTTGCGGCAATCTGAGTCGCGGCGATGACGCGCTCGGCCCGCGCCTGCTGGAACGGCTCGAACAATGGCTGGAAACGGAAGGACGGCAGGAGTCCTTTGAGCTGATCTACGATTATCAGTTGCAACTGGAACATGCGCTCGATCTCGAAGGGCGGGCCCTGGCGCTGTTCATCGACGCCGGAGACAAGACACAGCCGCCTTTCCGCTTCTATCCGGCGCAGCCTTCTGTCTCCGTCGCCCATACCAGCCACGCATTGCCGCCCGAAGCGGTGCTCGGGGTCTGGTGCAGGATTTCGCCGGAACGCAGGCCGCCGCCTTCGTTCGTGCTCTGCGTGCGCGGCGAGCATTTCGGGCTGGGCGCGATGATGAGCCAGGAGGCCAGGACGCATGAGGACGCGGCCTTCTCCTTTTTACAGTCGCTGTGCCGCGCCCCGGACCCGGCTTCCTGGCAGGCTCTTTCTACGGAACATTCATGAACGCCAATTCCAAGGCTTCGGCAAATCCGGATCTGACCCGTTTCGCCTGGCTGTCGATCGCGGCGGCAGTGGCGACGATCTTGCTGAAGGGCTTCGCCTGGTGGATGAGCGGTTCGGTGGGCCTGCTCTCCGATGCGCTCGAATCCGGCGTCAATCTCGCCGGGGCAATCATGACGTTGGCAATGCTTGCGCTGGCCGCGCAACCGCCGGACGAGGAACACGCTTTCGGGCATGGCAAGGCGGAATATTTCGCCAGCGCCTTCGAGGGATTCCTGATCCTCATCGCCGCCGCGTTGATTGCGGTGGCTTCCGTCAAACGCCTGTTCTCGCCCCAGGAATTGACCCAGGTCGGCCCGGCAATCCTCGTCTCGATACTGGCAGCGCTGATCAATTACGCCGTGGCCCGTATTTTGTTCAAGGTCGGGCGCAAACATCATTCGATCGCGCTGGAAGCGGATGCGCATCATCTTTTGACCGATGTGTGGACTTCGTGCGGCGTCATCGTCGCCATTGCCGCCGTCTGGCTGACCAACTGGTTCTGGCTCGATCCAGCCATTGCGCTCCTGGTGGCATGCAATATCGTCTGGACCGGCTGGCGTCTCCTGGCGCGTTCGGCCGCCGGATTGATGGATTCGGCCCTGCCGCAGGAGCAGCACGCGAAACTCACGGCAATCCTCGAACGTTACCGGGAGCGCGGCGCTTCCTATCACGCGCTGCGCACAAAACAGTCCGGAAGCGGCGGCCTCGTCAGCGTGCATGTGCTGGTGCCCGGCCAGTGGTCGGTGCGCCGGGGACACGATCTGCTTCACGAGATCGAGGCCGATATTCACGCCGAGTTGCCGCATCTCGAAATCATCACGCATCTCGAACCGGTCGAAGATCCGGCTTCCTATGAGGGGACATGAAGGCAAATGAGCTGCGGCGGGGAAGATTCCGGCTCGCCGCTTTTTGCGCCGCCCTGTTGCTTGCTCCTCCGGCGATGGCCTGGAACGCCGCAGGCCATCGGATCATCGCCACGATTGCCTGGGAGCAGTCGGATGCGCAGACGCGAGACGCTGTCGACGCGCTGCTGTCGCAGCATCCGGATGCCGGACGCTGGAACCGGAAAGGGGCTGATTCCGATCATTCTTCCGCCTCTTCCCTGTGGCTGGCGGCTTCAACCTGGCCGGACGAAATCCGGCAGGACAGCCGCTTTTACGATCCCGACGAAAAACCGACGCCGCAGCAACCCGGCTTTCCGGACATGCTGCGGCACCGCGACTGGCATTACGCCGACCGCCCCGATAACGGCAATTGCCCGCCGGGCGGGCAACTCGAAAGCCAATGGCCCGTTCTCGCGGAAATGGCGCGGGACGCCAAACAGGATCCGGCACGACGCGCCCTTGCGCTGAGTTGGGCAATCCATCTTCTGGGCGACGCGCACCAGCCCCTGCACGCCGGAACGCGCTGCGACCGGGGCGGCAACCTGTTGCTGCTGGCAACGCCTTCCCACCCGCGTTTCGGGCAGATGAGCCTTCATGCCTTCTGGGACGATCTTCCCGGCCCGCCGTGGCTTTCCGGCACGGCGCTGGAAGAAACGGCGCAGCGCTGGCAACGCGAAATCCCCCCGCCCGCCCCCGGAGCGACGGTACGGAAATGGCTGGAAGAATCCCGGACGCTGGCGCGAGAGAGGGTCTACGAAGGGATTGATGAAGAAATTTCCGCCGCTGTCCAGGAGCGCGCCGCCGCCCTCGCCCGCCAGCGGATCGTCTACGCAGGTTACCGTCTGGCCGAATGGTTGCGGGTCATCACGGAAGGCAAAAGCCGCGCGGCAAAGGCTTCGGATTGAACGGGGCAGGGAGGTGTTTTCCGGTTGGTTTTTATGCCAATTTTCTAAATTACTGCAATAATTCTTTATTGAAAATCACTACTGTAGCGAAACATTCTTTAAGTAAATTTAGAAAATTTCCAAAAAATTCTCCCGGAAATTTTTTAGCGCCCCGATGCCATTGCCCGCAAGCGGGCGATGCGATCCGCAGCCGGAGGATGTGTCGCGAATAGCCCGCCAAGGCCATGTCCCGAAAGGGGATTGACGATCATCATCTGCGCGGTCTCCGGGTGCGCCTCGGCTGGAGCCAGCGGAACATTCCGCGCATAGGCGTCGATCTTCGCCAGCGCGTCGGCCAGCGCTCCGGGATCGCCCGAAATTTCAGCGCCTCCACGGTCGGCCTCGAATTCCCGCGCCCTCGAAATCGCCATCTGGATCAGCGAGGCGGCAATCGGGGCGAGAATCATCACCAGAATGCCGGCCAGCGGATTCGACGAGCGTCCCGAAGAATCGCGCCCGCCGAAAAACATCGCCATCTGGGCCAGCACCGAAATCGCCCCGGCCATCGTCGCCGAAACGGTCGAAGTCAGAATATCGCGGTGCCGCACATGCGCAAGTTCATGCGCCATCACGCCGCGCAGTTCGCGCTCGGAGAGCATCCCGAGAATGCCGCGCGTGGCTGCGACTGCGGCATGCTGCGGATTGCGTCCGGTGGCGAATGCGTTCGGCTGGGCTTCGTCGATGATGTAAACGCGCGGCATCGGCAGTCCGGCCCGGCCCGCGAGTTCCCGAACCATGCCGTAAAACTGGGGAGACGAGGCTTCGTCGACTTCCCGCGCCCGGTACATTTTCAGCACCACGGAATCGGAAAACCAATAGCTGAAAAAATTCATTCCCGCCGCCAGCAAAAGGGCGATCAGCATTCCCTGTTCTCCGCCAAGCCACAGGCCCACCGCGCCGAACAGCGCGACGACCGCCGCCATCAGGACAAAGGTCTTGATCTGGTTTCCAAGCATTTTTCTCTCCTTGATTCGATGTTTTCCGGCGCTTCCCGAGCACCCGCCTTCGGGCTTGCGTCAGGCAAAACGCATCCCGGGAGCGCATTTGTGCCCGGCCAGAAATTGGGCCGCCGTCAGGCGCTTGCCGCCGGGTTTTTGCAATTCTTCGATACGCAATGCCCCGTCGCCGCACGCGACGAGGATTCCGCTTTTGTCCGCTGCCAGCACTTCGCCCGGAACCCCGGAGGAAGGCGCTTCCAGCGGCACGGCACGCCAGACTTTCATCATGAGGCCGTCGAATTCCGCCACCGCTCCGGGAGCAGGATTGAAGGCGCGAACGCGGCGGTCGAGTTCCACGGCAAAATGCCGCCAGTCGAGCCGCGCTTCGCTTTTTTCGATTTTGCCCGCATAGCTCGCTCCTTCTTCCGGCTGCGGCGTCGCTGGCAAGGGCAGCCGCGCGAGGGTATCGACCATCAGCGCCGCGCCCTGCGCAGTCAGGCGGTCATGCAGGCTTTGCGCCGTGTCGTCGGAAGCGATCGGCGTTTCCTGGCAGGTCAGTATGCCGCCGGTATCCAATCCGGCATCCATTTGCATGATGCAGACGCCGGTTTTCGCATCCCCCGCGAGCAGCGCCCGCTGGATCGGCGCCGCGCCGCGCCAGCGAGGCAACAGGGAAGCATGGATGTTGAGACAGCCATGGCGGGGCAAATCCAGGATTTCCTGCGGCAGGATCAATCCATAAGCCGCGACGATCATTGCGTCGGCGGCCTTGGAGCGCAAGATTTCGAGTGTGTCCCGAATTTGGGCCTGCATCTGTGGCGTTTGCGCAACAGAGATTTTCAGGCGCGGCGGTTGCGCGACTTGCAAGCCCCGCTGCTCCGCCAGCCGCTTGACCGGAGAAGCCTGCGAGGCCATGCCCCGCCCGGCAGGCCGGTCCGGCTGCGTCAGCACCAGCAGGACTTCATGTCCGGCTTCGAGTATTGCATCCAGAGAACGTGCGGCAAACTCCGGCGTGCCGCAAAAAATCAGCTTCATGCGGTAATGCGCGCCTGCTTGGCAAGCTTGGCCTTGATCCGCGTCCGCTTCAGATTGGATAGGTGGTCGACGAAAACCTTGCCGTCCAGATGGTCGATTTCATGCTGAATGCACACCGCCAGCAGCCCTTCCGCCTCCACGGTCTGCTCCTTGCCGTCGAGGTCGAGATAACGGGCGGTGACTCGCTCGGCGCGCTCCACCTTGTCGTAGATCCCCGGCACCGAAAGACAGCCTTCCTCGCCGATCTGCGCGCCTTCGCCGGCGACGATTTCCGGGTTGATCAACACCCGCAGTTCGTCGCGGGCTTCCGAAACGTCGATCACGACCACACGCCAATGCACATCGACCTGCGTAGCCGCCAGACCAATGCCGGGCGCTGCGTACATCGTTTCCGCCATGTCCCGCGCCAGCGTGCGAATATCCTCACCGATCTTCCCGACGGGAAGGGCGATCGTTTTCAAACGGGAATCCGGGTAATGCAGGATGGGCAATAACGACATAAAAATCTTGATTTAATAAATAATTACGTGCAGAATCTAATGAAAAATCTCGGGGGGAAGGACGGTGAAAGAACTTTCCCGCCCACAGGCGCCGGAAACGAGACGCGGGAAACAACCGCCGATCTCTTGTCCAGCGTCGATGCGGCGAGAATTCCAACCCGGTTCCGATCCCGATATTTCCTTTCCCGTTTTAGTTTTCCGAGTATCGGACAAGACGCCAGAAGCAACGTTCCAGCGTTGCGCATGAAGACCGCACGAAGACAGCACGAGGGCAATTACGATGATCCGCACGACGATTCGTATTATATCCGCACTTCTATTGACCCAGGCCGCCATGACCGCCGTCGCCGCCGAACCTGCGGCCGTGACCCCCACGTCGCCGCCCATCTTGCCGCCGCCAGCCGAAACGCAGCCCGCAAAAACAGGCGCCGTGACCTTGGCGCCGAACGCGCCCCGGCAATATACCGTCCAGCGCGGCGACACCCTCTGGGGGATCGCCGAAAAATTCCTGCAACAGCCCTGGCGCTGGCCCGAAATCTGGCACATGAACAACGCCCAGATCAAGAATCCGCACCGCATCTATCCGGGCGATATCATCAATATCCAATTCGACCCGCAGGGTAATCCTCAACTGAACCTGGTGCGCAAACTTGAACCGCGCGCCCATGCAAGACCCTTGCAGGAAAGCATCCCGAGCATCCCCCCGAATGTCCTGGAACCCTTCACCTCCGAACCGCTCATCGTCGATGCCGATTCGCTCGACGATGCGCCACACATTGTCGCCACGCAGGAAGACCGCGTCTTCCTCGGTGGCGGCGACCGCGCCTATGTCGTCGGCGCCGGCCGTTTTCCGGATCAGGAATTGTGGCAAATCTACCGCCCGGCCAAACCGGTGCGGGATCCGCAAACTGACGAAATCCTCGGCTACGAGGCTTATTTCCTCGGAACCTTGCGCCAGATCGAACCCGGCGATCCCGCTGTCTTTGAAGTCGCCACCGCCAAGGAAGAAATCAACCGGGGCGACCGTCTGCTGCCCGCCATCCAGCCGCGCCTGATCAGCTACGCGCCGCACGCGCCGGGCGTGGATGTCAATTCGCGCATCGTTTCGATTTACGGCGGCGTCACCGAAGCCGGTCGTCTGTCGGTCGTCATCCTCAACCGTGGCGAAGCCGATGGGCTGGAAGTCGGACATGTGCTCGCGCTCTGGCGCAATCGCGCAGTCACCATACACAACCAGGATTCCGCCCCCGAGACCGTCACCCTGCCGCCCGAACGTTACGGCCTCGTCTTCGTCTTCCGCGTTTTCGACCGTCTCTCATATGGGCTGGTGGTGCAATCCTCCGGCTCGGTGCAGATGAACGACTTCGCCCGCACTCCCTGATTTGATGCGCCCCGCCGGCCGCCTTCGAGCGAACCGGCGGGTATTTGCCAGGCGGTTCGCGTGGATCAGAAAAACAACGAACATTTGCTCGCCGATTGGCTGCGCCTGACGCTGATTCCCGGCATCGGGGGACAAACACAACGAAAGCTCCTCGCCGCCTTTGGTTTGCCAACGGCGATCTTCAACGCCGGCCATGCTGCCGTCGAGCGAATCGCGGGGCCGAAAATCTCCCGCCTGCTGCTGGATACCGATTGCGCAGAAGCGATAGGCGCCGCGCTCGAATGGGCACGGAAAGAAAACCAGCAGATCCTGACGCTGGCCGATGACGCCTATCCCCAGACCCTGCTGCAACTTCCCGATCCGCCGTCCCTGATTTATGTGCGCGGACGTTCTGAATTGCTCAACCGCCCCGCACTGGCCATCGTCGGCAGCCGGAACGCCAGCGCCCAGGGGGCGGCCAACGCCGAAGCCTTCTCGGCAGCGCTTGCAAGGGAAGGATTTACCATCGTCAGCGGCCTGGCGCACGGAATCGACGCCGCAGCGCATCGCGGCGCATTGCGGGCCGGTGCGGATACCATCGCCGTTATCGGCACCGGCGCAGACCGTATTTACCCGGCGCGTAATCGTGATCTGGCGCTGGAAATCGCGCACAAGGGCCTTATCCTTTCCGAATTCCCCCTTGGAACTCCCGCAGTAGCGGCCAATTTCCCACGGCGCAACCGGATCATTTCCGGTCTGGCACAGGGAACGCTGGTCGTCGAGGCCGCGCTCGAAAGCGGCTCCCTGATTACGGCACGTCTGGCGGCGGAACAGGGAAAAGAGGTGTTTACGATCCCCGGTTCGATCCATTCCCCGTTGGCGCGCGGTTGCCATCATTTGATCAAACAGGGCGCCAAGCTGGTAGAAACGGCACAGGATATTCTGGAAGAATTGCGTGGATCCTTCACTCCGGACTTCCCGGGAAGAGAAAATCCTTCTTCTCCCCCCTCCCGAACTGTCGCAGACGACCCGAATACCCCGCTCCACGAAGATCCTCAAACAGCGTCAAGCGAGGCCGAACACCTGCTTTCCCACGTCGGTCATGATCCCTGCACCCTCGACGAGCTGGCCTCGCGCAGTAGTTTTCCCGCAGACAAACTTGCTACACTGCTACTGATGCTTGAGCTCAACGGACAAATAGCGACCCTTCCCGGAGGACGCTATCAACGCCTTGCCACAGGGCAATAAACGCCGGAAGGCGGGTACATGCAGTGAAGTAACCGTTACTGATTCGAGGGTTATATGCTATCTGCGATACGGCGCCGCCCCCTGGCACAACAAACCCTGCTCGGAGTCGTTCTGATCTGCGTTTTCGCCGCAGCGGGACTTTCCGTCACCCTGTCTTCACACACGCGGCAAGTGGCTCTCGATGAAAGCCGGAGCACGTTGAGAACACAGACCGACCTGATCGCCCGTACCCTCGAATACGCCGAGGAAAACATGAAGCGGGACGCTGTGACGGCAGAGGAACAATTTGAAAGCAGATTGCCTCCGGCGCGACTGACAGGACAAAAGGTTCCGATAGGCGGGACAGCACTGCCCGAACTTATGTTTGGAAACGCCATCAACGGGGTCGGCAACCAGAAATTCATTCTGGACTACAAAAAAACCAACCCGCTGAACGATCCTGCATTCCTGATAAAGAACGGGGATAAGCTTTTCCGGGGCACAACCTTGCTCAAAAGCGCGGACGGACAGTATCGCGACGGGGAACTGGTTTCCGACAGCTATGCGCAAACCGTGTTGTCCGGAAAACGCCATATTGGAACGATCCAGCGTTCCGGGAAGATCTACGCCCTGGCGGTCAACCCCCTCAAGGACGAACATGGACAGACAATCGCCGCGATCAGCATGCGGGTTGACGTCGGGCAGAATGTAGCGACCCTGAAAGAAAAGCTGAGTTCCATCACCATCGGCAAGTCAGGATATCCCTATATCATTGCCGAAGGCTCTGGAGACAACAAGGAACCGTATTTCGTCATGCACCCGACGCTGCAGGGCAAGCCGATCAGCGCAGTCGGGGAAGAATTGCAATCGTCCCTGAAGACGATCCTGAAGGAAAAAGAAGGCTTTCTTTCCCACTCCTGGATCACTGCGGATGGGAAGTCGCAACAGGATATTTCTGTGTTTCAGGAGATTCCGGCGCTCCAATGGATTGTTGTTGCTTCCGCACCGGAAGAGGAATTCACCGCTCCGTTCGACAATATTCGCCATTTACTCCTGATTGGCCTCATGGCCACGGTCGTGCTTCTCGTTTTATGCCTGGCCCTGCTTGTCCGCGCGCAACTGCGCCCACTCGATCGCGTCGCAGAGGGAGTAGCGCAGATAGGACAGGGAAATCTGAGCTACCACGTGGAAACCCACCCGAATTCACGTAACGAAATCGACCTTCTCGGTGCGCATGTCAACGAGACGCGGGACGAAATGAGAACCCTGGTCGGCGCAATCCGGGGGTCGGCGGACAAGGTCGCCAGCTCGGCTTCCGATGTTTTCGAGTCGATGCAGCAGCTCTCCGTCGGCATCGACGGCCTTTCCTCATCTTCGTTCGAGATCAGCAACAGCATTGCGAATCTTTCCACTTCGATCAATCATATTGCCGGGACATCGAATGCCGCGCACGGCTACGTCGGGGATGCCGTCGCCAAGGTCAAGCATGGAAAACAAGTCGTGGATGATGTAATCGATTCGATCCGGGTGATCGAAAACCGGGTGCAATCCTCGCTCTCCGAAGTCAAAACGCTAAGCGACCATTCGCAGCAGATCGAAAAGGTTGTCACCACAATCAGCGCGATCGCCGGACAAACCAACCTCCTCGCACTCAACGCGGCAATCGAAGCCGCGCGCGCAGGCGAAGTCGGGCGCAGTTTCGCTGTCGTCGCAGACGAAGTGCGCAAACTCGCCGAACAATCGGCACAATCGGCCAATGAAATCGGCGAGATTCTCGGGCACGTCACTTCCGGCGTCACCGCCGTTCAGGCATCCATCGCCGAAGTCGTCGTCGAAACCCGGAAAACGACGGAATCTTCCGGCGCCGCAGGGGCCGCCCTGGAGGAAATCGAAAATATCACGCACAGCATTGCCGATGCCGTGACTTCCATTGCCGACGCGACGCAGCGGCAATCCGAGGCGGCACAATCGGAAGTACAGCAAATAACCGCTTCGGCACAGGCGATCGAGAAAACCGAGGCCGTTACCCGCAACGTTTCGCAAAACGCCGCCGATTTGAAAGAAGAGGCCGAAAAGCTTGCCCGCCAGGCAGGGCATTTCGTTATTTGATCAACGAGCGGCGGCTTTCCCCGGGAATACTCGCTGTCGGCATGCGATTTCCTTGATGAATCCACCGCATCCTGCCGTTTATGCTTGCAGCGCGCGAAAAAGCTTTCTATTATCCGCAGCGTTTGGGAACCAACCTATTTTTTCCGACCCTTCAAAGATCGCCTTATGAGCAAAAAATTGATCATTGCCGAAAAACCCTCCGTCGCCGCCGATATCGCCAAGGCATTGGGAGGATTCGTCAAGCACGACGACTACTTCGAAAACGACGGATTCGTTCTTTCCTCGGCAGTTGGGCATCTGCTTGAGCTCGCGTGCCCCGAAGAATACGAAGTCAAGCGCGGCAAATGGTCCTTCACCCATCTGCCGGTAATCCCACCCCATTTCAGCCTGATGCCGATCGAAAAAACCGAACCGCGCCTGAAACTGCTTTTGCGGCTGATCAAACGCAAGGATGTCGGAGCCCTTATCAACGCCTGCGACGCGGGGCGCGAAGGCGAGCTTATTTTCAATTACATCGCCCAATACGCCAAAAGCGGCAAACCCGTCGAACGCCTGTGGCTGCAATCGATGACTGCCGCCGCGATTCGCGAGGGATTCCTGAAGCTGCGCCGGGGGGAAGAGATGCGTGGACTTGGCGACGCCGCCGTGTGCCGCTCCGAATCCGACTGGCTGGTCGGAATCAACGGAACCCGCGCCATGACCGCCTTCAACTCCAAAACAGGCGGTTTCCACCTCACAACGGTAGGCCGCGTGCAGACCCCCACCCTGGCGATTCTGGTCGAGCGCGAAAGCAAAATCCGCCGCTTCAGCCCGAAGGCCTACTGGGAACTCGAAGCAGGCTTTGCGTGCGCTTCCGGCCAATACAAAGGCAAATGGTTCGACGAGGAATGGAAAAAAGCCAGGGACGCGGAAAACGAACACGCCCGGGCCGACCGGATCTGGGACGAAGCCAGGGCGCAGGCGCTACAGGAGAAATGCCAGGGGCAGCCGGCCAGCGTGACGGAAGAAACGAAGCCCACGACCCAGATTCCACCCTTGCTTTTCGATCTCACCAGCCTGCAACGCGAGGCCAACAGCCGCTTCGGCTTTTCGGCAAAAAACACGCTGGCGTTGGCGCAGGCGCTCTACGAAAGGCACAAGGTACTCACCTATCCGCGTACCGACGCCCAGGCGCTGCCGGAGGATTATCTGGGCACGGTACAGTCCACCCTGTCGATGCTCTGCGGCACCGCCGCCGGAAAGGGGGAACATAACCTCTTGCTGGAGTCTTACGCTCCCTTTGCCGCCGCGATCCTGAAAAACAAATGGGTCGTTCCGAACCGGCGCATTTTCAATAACGCCAAGATTTCCGATCACTTCGCGATCATTCCGACTCTGCAGGCCCCAAAGCATCTTTCTGAACCTGAACAGAAGCTCTACGACATGGTGGTGCGGCGTTTTCTCGCCATTTTCCACCCGGCGGCAGAATTTCTCGTCACGACGCGAATTTCCCGCGTCGCCGGAGAACCGTTCAAAACCGAAGGCAAGATTCTCGTCTCCCCCGGCTGGCTCGCGGTCTATGGCCGTTCCAGCCAGGGAGAAGAAGATCTTCTGGTCCCGGTAACCCCCGATGAAAAGGTGGTCGCAGAAGAAGTGCAGGTCAAGGCCAACGAAACCCGCCCGCCGCCGCGCTACTCCGAAGCGACGCTGCTGACCGCGATGGAAGGCGCCGGAAAAATGGTCGAGGACGAGGACCTGCGCGCCGCAATGGCCGGACGCGGACTCGGCACGCCGGCAACCCGGGCGCAGATCATTGAAAACCTGATTGCCGAGCAGTACGTCCTGCGTGAAGGCAAGGAATTGATGCCTACCGCGAAGGCTTTTTCCCTGATGACCCTTCTGAGCGGCCTCGGTGTCAACGAACTGACCGCGCCGGAATTGACCGGCGAATGGGAGTGGAAATTGTCGCGCATGGAACGCGGGGAACTCTCGCGCGAGGAATTCATGCGGGAAATCGCCTCGATGACCGAACATATCGTGACGCGCGCCAAGACCTACGACAACGACACCATTCCCGGCGATTTCGGCGAACTGGCAACGCCGTGCCCGAAATGCGGCGGAAAGATCAAGGAGACCTACAAAAAATTCCAATGCCAGTCGTGCGACTACTCCCTGTGGAAAATCGTCGCTGGCCGCCAATTCGAGCCGAAGGAAATCGAAACGCTGCTCAGCGAGCGCAGCATCGGCCCCTTGACGGGCTTCCGCAACAAAATGGGGCGTCCCTTCGCCGCCATCATCAAGCTGAATCCGGAAAACATGCCCGAATTCGATTTCGGCCAGAATGACGAGAGCGGCGCGGCTGCCGAGGCTGTCGATTTCTCGGGACAGGAAGCTCTCGGCACATGCCCCAAGTGCCAGGCGCGCGTCTTTGAGCACGGATTGTCCTACGTCTGCGAAAAATCCGTCGGCCCGGAACGCTCCTGCAACTTCCGCTCCGGAAAGATCATCCTGCAACAGGAAATCAGCCGCGAACAAATGAACAAACTCTTGAGCGAGGGACGCACCGAACTGCTCCGGAATTTTGTCTCCGCGCGCACCAGGCGCAAGTTTTCGGCTTTCCTCGTCCGGGGAAGCGACGGCAAGGTCGGTTTTGAATTCGAAAAGCGGGAAGCCAAATCCGGAGCGACCTCCAAAACATCCCGCACGCCGGCAAAGGAAGAAAAACCCGCCGCTACCGCCAAATCCGCCGCCAAAAAAACAAAAACCTCCACAAACGCCGCCTGAACGACTTTTTTCCCTTCTCCAAGGCCGGCGTATTGACCAGCCATAAAAAAACCGCCGTAGGCACGATCCCTCCGGCGGTTTTTTCGTTTCACGTGAAACAGGTTTCACGTGAAACAGTGGAATCCGAAATCGCTGTCTTTTATTCCTCAAGCAAACTGCGCAGCATCCAGGCGTTTTTCTCGTGCACCTGCATCCGCTGGGTCAAGAGATCGGCGGTCGGCTGGTCGCCCACCTTTTCGGCAAGACTGAAAACCTTGCGCGCGGTACGCGTCACGGCTTCCTGTCCAGCGACCAACTGGCGGATCATGTCTTTTGCCTTCGGCACTCCGTTTTCTTCTTCGATCGAGGAAGGCGCAATAAGACCCTTGTAGGAACCCGGCGCAAAAACTCCCAAGGAACGGATCCGTTCGGCAATCTGATCGAGCGCAGCCCACAGCTCGGTGTAGTGCGTCTCAAACAGGACGTGCAGGGTCTGGAACATCGGCCCGGTCACATTCCAGTGAAATCCATGGGTCTTTACATAAAGAACGAAGCTGTCGGCCAGTAAATGCGCCAAGCCCTCGGAAATTTCCTTGCGGTCTTTCTCGCTGATTCCGATATCGATTTTGGTGCTCATGAATATCTCCTTTTCTGGAAACAAAATGGGCAAATCCGCAAAGCTGCCTGTTTCTTTCCGGAATCTGCCCATCGGGTGAGTATAGCAAAGCCGGAGTCAGGCGCTCCCTTATCGAGATACTGGCCTGCGCTGCGACAATTCGTCGCATTTCCTTCGCGCCCTCCACTCCCTAGAATCTGGCGTTTATCTTCGTATTCCGGGCAAAAAATACTCATTACTCTTGGAGAACCTTCATGCACCGTTTCGCGCGTCCCCTTCTTCCTGTTTTTTCCCTGCTCTCGCTTCCTGCGATGGCCCAGGAGTCGCCCGCATCTCAAACGCTCGACGAAGTTGTCGTTACCGCCGCGCGCGAAGCCGCGCCGCTCGTCGTCGAAGCCGACCCGAAACGCCCGCAGCAACCTTTGCCGGCACACGATGGCGCCGACTACCTGAAAACCTTCCCCGGCTTTTCGGTCATCCGCAAGGGAGGCAGCGGCGGCGACCCGGTGCTGCGTGGAATGGCCGGATCGAGGCTCAACATCCTGCTTGACGGGGAAAACATTTACGGCGGCTGCGGCGGACGGATGGATCCGCCGACCGCGTATGTCTATCCTTCCGCCTATGATCGCGTGACGGTCGTCAAAGGCCCGCAAAGCGTGCGCTTCGGGCCCGGCACCATCGCGGGAACGGTGCAATTCGAGCAAAAACGTCCTTCCTTCACCGAAGCCGGGGCCCGTTTTTCCGGCAGTCTCACAGGAGGAAGTTTTGGCCGCAACGACGAAATGATCGACGCCAGCGCGGGGAATCCGGAATTTTACGTTCGTGGCGTCGGCACCAATTCCCGTTCGGGCGATTACAAGGATGGCGATGGTCACGACATTCACTCGGCTTATCACCGCTGGAGCGCCAACGCCGCGATCGGCTGGACGCCGGATGCCAATACCTGGCTCGAACTCAGCGGCGCTTCCAGCGATGGAGAGGCCGCCTATGCCGACCGGGGGATGGACGGGGTAAAGTTCAAGCGGGAAAACCTCGGCCTTCGCTTCGAGAAAAAAAATATTTCCCCCTTCCTGCAAAAGATCGAGGCGCAGGTCTATCACAACTACATCGATCATGTGATGGACAACTACAGCTTGCGCGGCTTTACCCCCACTTCGATGATGCCCGGGCCTTCGGTCAATAATCCGGACCGCGTGACCGATGGCGCCCGGCTGGCATTCACCATGCTTCCGAGCGAACACATTGAACTCCTCGTCGGCTTTGACACCCAGTACAACCGGCATCGTCTGCGCACCACGAGCAACCAATGGAAAACCCCCTATTCCGACCTGCCCCGATCCGGCGATGCGCGTTTTTCCCAGTACGGCCTTTTTTCCGAACTGACGCTGTCCTTGTCCGAGCACGACCGCGTTCTCGGCGGACTGCGCGGCGACTGGTGGCGCGCGCAGGATGATCGCGCCGCGACAACGGGAGGAGGAATGGGAGGGATGGGCGCAATGGGCCCGGTTTCCGCCGGGCAGGTCCGCCACGACGCACTGACGAGCGGCTTTGTCCGCTACGAGCGCGACATCCAGGAAAGCTTCGGCACATTTACGCCCTACATCGGCCTCGGCCACGCCGAACGCTTTCCCGACTACTGGGAACTCATCTCGCAGAACAAGCAAAGCGAGAGCAGCAACAGCGCCTTTTCGACACGCCCGGAAAAAAACACCCAGCTCGATTTCGGCGTCCTGTGGAACCGCAAGGAAAAACTTTCCGCTTCGTTCTCGGGCTTCTACAGCCGGGTCAAGGACTATATCCTGATCGACACCAAAGTCGCAGGCAAACCGTCCGGCACGATAGTGACACGGAACATCGACGCCACCTTGTGGGGTTTTGAGGCCACCGCGTTATGGAATTTCGCCGAAAACTGGAAACTCGGCGGTTCACTCGCCTATGTGCGCGGAAACAACGACACCGACGGCACGCCACTGGCGCAAATGCCGCCACTCGAATCGCGTCTTTCGCTGACCTACGACAACCGCCTTTTCAGCGTCGGCGGCCTGATCCGGGCTGTCGCAGCGCAAAATCGCGTCGATCCGGGCCGGGGCAACATCGCCGGCCAGGACATCAGCCCAACTCCGGGATTTGCCACTTTCGCGCTGAACGGCAGTTATCGCCCAAGCAAGACGATCCTCATCAGCGCTGGCGTCGACAATCTGTTCAACAGAACCTACGCCGAGCATCTGGACAAGGGTTCAGCCGCGATCGCCGGTTACACCACCCAGCTCACAAAGATCAATGAGCCTGGCCGCACGCTCTGGATCAAGGCGGATATTGAGTTGAAATAAACGGGCAAGCCCGGTTTTTTCGTAGGGGCGGCATTCTGCCGCCCGCAATGGCCCGTTTGGAACAACCGGGCGGCAGAATGCCGCCCCTGCAAATCCGGCTCTATTTCCCGCTGCCGAGCGGCAATTTGCCGCGCGCAGTACATTCGGCCTTATAGACGGCCTTTCTGACGCTCTTGGAAGAATTGCGGAACAAGACCTTGGCGTAGCGCGACAGGCAGCGGCGCTCGAATGCGGGACGGCTGGTGCGGTTGGAAGTCGAAGCCATGAAAAAAACTCCTGTAAGAAAACGAGAAAACGGGAAGGCCTGAAATAAAAAATTCCGGCAGTCCCGGAAAGAGGCGGCAATCGCGGCGGAAAATGCCGCGCCGTGCCCTGACGGCGAACCTTGGATTCTAACTTTTCCTCTCGCGCGGCGCCAGTCTTCCCTGCCCTTCCAGAACGCCTTCCAGCGGAAAGGCCCTCACCTCCCCTTTCCCCTTGATCTGCGCGGTTTGGATCCCGGAAAAACGGAATCCCCGGCAAAGGCGGGAATGGGTCGCGGCATCGACGAGAATCGCTCCGGGCGCGGCATCGCTGGCGATGCGCCGGGCAAGGTTGACCGTATCGCCCCACAGATCGTAGGCCCGCCTCTTGCCCCCCATCACGCCCGCCGCCACTGCGCCGCTCGCGATTCCGATCCGCACTTGCAGGCGAATCCCGCCCAATCCGGCCTCAAGGCGCAAGCATTCGCGGATTTCCAGCGCCAGCGCAGCAATCGCCTCGGCATGGCAAGCCTGCTCGCCTGCCGGTTCCAACCCGCTCGCGGCCATGTAGGCATCGCCAATGGTCTTGATCGTTTCCACCCCGTATTTTTCCGCCAGCTCGTCGAAGGCAGAAAAAAGCCGGTTCAGCAATGAAAAAACCTTGGAAGGCGGCAGTGCGCCGGACAGCTCCGTAAAATCGACGACATCGACGAACATCACCGAAACTTCGGGAAAGTTCTCGACCGCCGCTTCCTCGCTGCCGTCCAGCCGTCCGGCAAGCCGCGAATCGGCGCCTTGTCTTTTCGCTGCCGCATAACGCAGCAGCAGATAAACCATCGTCGAGATGGCGGCAAAATTGAAGGAAAACAAAAGCAGGCTGGCGCGCACCGGTTCTTCCGATTCTTTCTGTCCCGTGAAGAAGGAAACGCCATCGTCCATCGCCCCCGAAAAAAGCATCAGCGCGAGATAAGCCAGAAACCAGAAGCGCGCCCCTTTCGCATCCAGGCACAGTGCCGCGTACACCGGCACGGACAAGCCCAGGAGCGCGACGCCTCCGGCAGCAAAAAAACCGCCTGCGCTCCACTGGGAAACAAAAGTCGCCGTCAGGAAAAGCGTCAACTGCGCATCGCGAAAGAATTCAAACTTTCCTGTTTTCAGATGAACGGCCAGATTGACCAGGATCAGCGCCAGAAAAACGCAAGGCGCCGCCATCGAGGCGTCCGGGCCGATGCTCCAGGAAATCGCGCACCACAGGAAAAAAGCCAGCCAGAACAGCCCGGAAGCAAACACCAGCAAGCTTTTTTGTAAACGCAATCCTTCCGGATCGCCGCCAGCAAGGCCCGCGCGGCGCGAGAAATTCAGGCAAAAATCGAATAAACGCATGAGGCCCATCTTACGCGCAAAAGCTGAAATCCAGCCCTGCTCCCGGAAGATCGTGAGAACAATTGCACTTGCCTGGGAAGCGGTGTAGAGTCTTATGGAATATCTATCCAAACAAATTCAAAGAAAATGCTCAAACAGCGGTGCAGGAATGCCCTGTTTCCGCATGAAAGGCCAATTGGAATGGGGGGTTCTCGTTCTGGCAGGCGTATTGCTGTAGCAATAACCCGCTTTCTTTTTCGTAAAGCAGGTTTTTTATCCAGATAAAGGAGACTTTTTATGAGACAAGTTGTTCAACACGCCCTGGGCGGCGCGGCCCTGGCCTTTTCGCTTTTCTTCGCGCCGGTCTCCGGGGCAATGGCCGGGCAAAGCATCGACATCACAAGCGATCGCAATGAAAACGTCTGCGGCAATTCGGATAACGGGGACTGTAGTTACCCTCATCTTTTCACCACCGATGACGCCCCGGACGGCAATACGGTCATCATCAGAGGCGGCGTTACCGTCAATGGAACCGTCGACGGCAAGAACTGTACAGAGTGCACCTCTGCCAATGACAATCGGGTTATCTCCAGCGGTGCTGTCAAGGGCAGCGTCTCTGGCGGATACGCCGGATGCACGGGCACGGACGGCATGCCCTCGAAAGGATGCACGGCCAATGGGAATTTCGTCTCGATAGAGGGCGGCGAGGCAGATGGCGCCAGTGGTGGAAGTGCTCATATAGCCTCGGATAATACGGTGTCGATCAGCGGCGGCCATATTACCGGGAATCTCTTCGGCGGCTCGGGCGACATCGTCCAGAACAACACCGTAGAGATCAAAGGGAACCCAATCATTGAGTCGTGGGTCGAACTTTTTGGCGGCGTCCCGTGGGACTCCAGGGACGGCACTTCCACCGGCAACACCCTGAAACTCTCTCTCCCCAGCCTGAGCGTGTCCAATATTCACTATTTCCAGAACATCAATTTCTATGTTCCCGCGAACAAGAAGAGCAATGCAAGGATGGCGGGCCGCTCCGGCGCTGGCGCCTTGCCCGAGGCCTTCGATATTTGCAGCATCGTTCCGGAGTATTGCCTGGGCGACGCCATGCTCACGCTTGTCAGCGACATCGATCTGACCGGCGTCAATATCTACGTCGAGTTTCCGGGGAACTACCAGCCTGGCGACCAGATCTACCTCATCAACGTGAGCCAGGGAAGAAAACTGACGGGCACTCCGACCATCACCGGCTCGGGTTATTCGCTGGTCGGGAGCGAGCTGGCGAACGGCAGGCTCATGATACAAGTCACCGGTGCTTCGGGTGGCGGCGGCGGAGTAACGCCTCCCTCCGGCGGCGGTTCGACGCCCGTCACCCCCGTCGTTTCGGGCGACAACGCCAAGCTGAATCTCGCCTGCCTGTTCCAGGCGCCGCAGAATGTCCAGGGATCGCTCAAGTCGATCTACCTTGCCGCAGCGCTTCCGGATTTCTCCGCAATCTTCTTCCTGACCGGCAGCGGCGACTGGCAGCCCTCCACCCAGAGCGGCTGGCCCGTCTGGCGCACCGAGCCGATGTCGGCATCCCCGTACAGCATCCCGGTTTCCAACGGCCTGGATGTCCGTGGCCTGCCGACGGGAACCATGATCCTGGTCGGCTGGGGCAACAACCCGACGGATGTCATGAACAGCGGCCAGTACTCGACCTGCTACACGATCAAGAATTGAACGCTGCGAAAAACGAGCTTCTTCCCGGCCCCGCGATTTTCGCGGGGCTTTTTTTCGGAATTATATACTTGACAAACCCAAAACCCCAAAGTCATATTGGGCCATGACAGGCCGATTATCGGTTATTTTGCGGGCTTGGTTGCCTTTTTCTTCGGTTTCTCGACGTGCGGCTTTGGCGGGGTGTTAAGCATCCGGCGCAACACCTCGTCTTCCATGGGCGAAGGTGTGGTTTTTGGCTTAGGCTTTGGTTTTTGCGTCATATCTATTTCCAACGCTTAAAAAGCCACCTTAGAAGCACAACAAACATGAAAGCAACAAAGGCTCTAGTCAATAGTGCCGTATCCATTCCTTATGTTCCTATTTATTGTTGCTAAACATAGGGGTTTACCCTAAAATGGAAAGAGCCGGAGATGCTGCAACATCCCCGGCGCAGTGCTTAGTCACTGAAGCATCCGCCGCAATACCGCAGTCCATCGCGTTGCCGCTCCGGTTTCAGGCGCTGCGGCTCTGCACATTGCTTGTAGCATTTTTACTCCTTTCTCGCTGATAAATCCGTCAGCGTCGGCTCTTAAAAACTATCGTCATCGAAGCCCCCAATTTCGGGGGCTTCTTCTTTTTCAACCAACCTATAAACACCCGGCTTACGACTTGCCAGAATGCCATCGGTTTTCAGGTTCATCAGAGTCGTTCGCAAATTTCCGATTGTCAGAGGATTTTGAACTTGTTGATTTAGCTTGCTAAGAATCTCATCCAGTTCAAGCTCATCGCCGCCCTCAAACACAGTCATTAAAGCCTTCTGAACGCTACCCCTTGGGTTCCTTGGCGATATGGGCAAAGGGGATTCCATTGCAGCTAGTTCTTGTTTGGAAAGCACAACGTCAAATTCATCCTGATCGTTAACGGAATTCAGAATGGATTGAGCCTCCTGAAGAGTGTCGATTTCGCGCTCCAGAGTTCTGACTTCGTGCTCCAGTTCATCAAGCGCGGTGCGGCTACGTTCCAGTTTGGCAATTTTCAAAGAAATAGCGATTTCGATTTCCATTTTCATAATGGCGAATTGTCCGAGATAGTTAATGCCGTGTCAACCACCTCGTTAATTATTTTTTATTCGCTTGTTATGCTGTTGTATTAGTCCGCCGATAGGTTAGGCGCTTCCCGGAGATATTCTTTAGGGCTTCCGCCATACGCTGAACATCGCTGAAGCCAAGTTTCTCGCGGGTATTCCATCTAAAATCAAACTCTGTCGCGTAGCGTTGCAGGTGTTTTTCGCTTACATGGTGGAAAGTACCGTACAGGCCGCGTTTCAGGATAGCGAAACTGGACTCTACCGTGTTGGTAGTAATGTCGCCCTTGGCGTATTCGCCGGATGAGTGATTTACAACGCCGTGCTGTGCGAACTCTTTACCTACTTTCGTATAGACGCTGGATTCATCCGTCATTAGCCGCGCCTTTTGCGCAATCTGCTCGCGCAGGATTGGCGTTACGGTTTTTGCGGTGACATTGGCAACATGGAAGGAACGCTTCTTGCCGTCGCGTTCAACCAGCGAAACGACTTTCATCTTGTGATCGTAGCCGCGTGCCGATTTTGGCTTCTTCTTCGCATTACCCCAGAAAGTTTCATCAGCTTCTACCGCGCCGCCAGTGCTACCGAGCGGGCCGTCAACCTCAATGTCCATTGATTCGCGGATGCGGTGGGCCATGAACCATGCCGTCTTGTAGGTTACGCCGAGCATACGTTCCATTTGCTTCGCGGAAATCCCCTTCTTGCTGGCGCACATTAGATGCACGGCCTGTAACCAGATATGCAGTTTGATTTTTGAACGCTCAAATACAGTCCCTACCGTTACCGTGAATTGATCGCGGCAGTCTGTGCACTTGTAAAGTCCTTTACGGTGGCTTTCGCCTTCTAGCCTGTAGTGTGCGCCTGTGCTTCCACAGTGAGGGCAGATAACGCCGTTAGCCCAGCGGAGATTTTCAAGATATTCACGCGCTTTGTCTTCGTCTTGAAAATGCGGTTGGTTTAAGATCGGTTCAGCCATGATGTTTCTCCTTAGTTCATGGCTTAATTCTACGTTGTTAGAATGGGTTTGTCAAGTATATAATTCCGCTTTTTTTGGGGATTTATCTATTCCCCTGCCTGTAGATCGTTCTGTAGGGGAGACCGTCCCCGGTCTCCTGCTTCGGGCGAAAGCTCGACAAACGGGCCATTGCGGGCGGCAGAATGCCGCCCCTGCGAACACAGGCATGGCGCCGCGCGAATCAAAACCGCTCTAAAATACAGGCCCACGATTCTTCCCCCCTGCCATGAATACAATGCCTCCGCACAGCAAACCCAATACCGACGATCTGCGCATTCTCGAAATCAAGGAACTGGTTCCACCCATCCATGTCTTCCGGGAAATCCCTCTTTCCAATCGCGCCGCGCAGACGACCTTCGATGCCCGGCAGGCGATTCACCGCATCCTGCATGGCGCGGATGACCGCCTGCTGGCAATCGTCGGGCCCTGTTCGATCCACGACACCGAGGCGGCGCTCGAATACGCCCATCGTTTGAAGCATGAGGCGGAGCGTCTCAAGGACGATCTTCTCGTCCTCATGCGCGTCTATTTTGAAAAGCCGCGCACGACCGTGGGCTGGAAAGGCTTGATCAACGATCCGCGCCTCGACGGCTCGTTCCGGATCAACGAAGGGATTCGCTTGGCGCGTCATCTGCTGCTGGAAATCAACGAAATGGGGCTGCCGGCAGCAACCGAATTCCTGGATACGATCACTCCGCAATACACCGCCGACCTGATTGCCTGGGGCGCGATTGGCGCGCGCACGACGGAATCGCAAGTGCACCGCGAGCTGGCTTCCGGTCTTTCGTGCCCGGTCGGATTCAAGAACGGCACCGACGGCAACGTCAGGATCGCCATCGACGCGATTCGCGCCGCCAGCGCGCCGCACCATTTCCTCTCCGTCACCAAGGGCGGGCTCTCGGCAATCGTCTCCACTTCCGGCAATGAGGACTGCCACCTCATCCTGCGCGGCGGCAAGGCGCCGAATTACGATGCCCAAAGCGTCGAGGACGCCTGCCGGGAAATCTCTGCCGCCGGACGCGCGGCGCGGGTGATGATCGACTTTTCGCACGCCAACAGCAACAAGGAATACCGGCGCCAGGTCGATGTGACACGCGAGGTCGCCGCCCAGATCGGCGGGGGCGAAGACCGCATCATCGGCGTCATGGTCGAATCGCACCTGAAGGAAGGACGACAGGATCTCTCGCCCGATTCACCGCTGGAATACGGAAAAAGCGTCACCGATGCCTGCATCGGCTGGGAAGATTCGGTGCTCGTCCTCGATGGTCTGGCCCAGGCGGTGCGGGCGCGGCGTCTGGTCGAAGCGGAAACCTGATCCGGGGATTGCCTCAATGCTGCTGAATCTGCTGCGCCTGATGCGTCCGCACCAGTGGGTCAAGAATGGCTTTGTCTTCGTCGGCCTGATTTTCAGCCATCGCTGGAGCGAGCCGCTGCTGATCGAGCAAGTAATCCAGGCGGCCATCGCGTTCTCGCTCGCAGCCTCCTGTGTCTATATCGGCAACGACATTGCCGACCGCGAGCGCGACCGGCAGCATCCCAAAAAGGCGCTCCGCCCGCTGGCCTCCGGCGCTGTCGGCATCCATGCCGCGCTCGCGCTTTCCGGAGTCTGCCTTCTCTGCGCGCTGGCGCTGGCATGGCTGACCGCTCCGATGGTGTTCGGGATCATCCTCGCCTATCTTCTCTTCAACACCGCTTATTCACTGGGATTGAAACACATCGTCCTCCTCGACGTGTTCATCATCTCCGCCGGCTTCATGCTGCGCATTCTTGCCGGAACCGTCGGCGTCGGCATCGCGCCGACCGACTGGATGCTTCTCTGCGGCCTGATGCTGACCCTTCTGCTCGGCTTCTCCAAACGCCGCGCCGAACTCACCGCTTCCCGCCACAAGGGAGAAAAAACCTCCGCGCAACGCCGCGTTCTCGAAGACTACGATCCAGTCCTCCTCGACAAACTGATCGGCATCTGCGCGGCAACGACCATCGTCAGCTACAGCCTCTACACCGTCAGCGTCAAGAAACTGATGATCCACAGCCTCTCGGCCCTGGTTTTCACCCTTCCCTTTGTCATCTACGGCATCTTCCGTTATCTCTTCCTGCTCCACCGCCGCGCCCACGGCGAAGACCCGGCGGCGGAAATCGTGCGCGACCCGCAACTGCTGCTCGCCGTGCTCGGCTGGCTCATCGTCGTCATCTGGGCATTGGGCTAAAAGCCCGAAATAGCGTTCAGGCGGTTTCGATCAACTCGATCTTGTAGCCATCCGGATCCTCGACGAAGGCAATCACGGTCGTGCCATGCTTCATCGGCCCGGCCTCACGCGTGACCTTGCCGCCCCGGCGGCGAATCTCCTCGCAAGCCGCCCTGGCGTCGGGAACGGCGATGGCAATGTGCCCAAAGGCATTTCCCGATTCGTAATGATCGGTATCCCAGTTATGGGTGAGTTCGATCACCGCCGTTTCCGCCTCGTCGCCGTAGCCGACAAAGGCGAGCGTAAAACGCCCTTCCGGATATTCCTGACGCCGCAAAAGGCGCATTCCGAGGACTTCGGTATAAAACGCGAGCGAACGCGAAAGCTCGCCGACACGCAGCATCGTATGCAGCAATCTCATCTTCGTCTCCTGATTGGAATGGGGGAAGCACGAATTGTAATGCTGGGGCGAGGCGAAGGAAAAGCAGGAGATTCGAGACAGATTTTCTAAATTTACTTAAATAATGTTCAGCTACTGTAGTGATTATTATTAAATAATTATTACAGTAATTTAGAAAATCTTCTGAAAAACACTCCTTTATTTCCCGATACAGAAACGCCCGAAAATCTCGCCCAGAAGATCCTCGCTGCTGAATTCGCCGGTGATCCGGGAAAGCGCGGTTTGGGCCAGTCTTAATTCTTCGGCGAAAAATTCGAGCCGAAGGCTTTTCAATTCGCCGCCAGCGGCGGAAAAATGTTCCTGCGCCGCGCGCAGGGCTTCGAGGTGGCGTTCGCGGGCAATAAAGACGTCTTCGATCTGGTGCCAACCGGCAATGGCGAGGAGTTCCTCGCGCAGAAGGTCAAGGCCTTCGCCGGTCCTGGCAGAAAGGGCGATAAGGACGCCGTTTTCTTCCTCGACACGGCGCGGGACGGCTTGCGGGCCAGAGGCCAGGTCGATTTTGTTTTGCACGGTGATCCGGCGGAGATTCGGCGGCAGGCGCTCAAGAATGGCGGCGTCGGCTTCGCCGAGACCGTGTTCGGCATCGACCAGGAGGAGGACAAGGTCGGCGCGTTCGATTTCGCGCCAGGCGCGGTCGATGCCGATTTGCTCGATGGTATCGTCGGTGGCGCGCAAACCGGCGGTGTCGACGATATGAAGCGGAATGCCGCGAATCTGGATGCTGCCCTTCAGGGCGTCGCGCGTGGTTCCGGGCACCGGGGTCACGATGGCGAGATCGTCTCCGGCAAGCTGGTTCAGGAGACTGGATTTTCCGACGTTGGGCTGCCCGGCAAGGACGACGTAAAGGCCGCCCTGGAGCAGGCTGCCCTGCCGGGCGCGGGCAAATACTGCTTCAAGGCGCGCGTTCAGGGCTTCAAGCCGTTCGCCGGCAGCGGTGGCGGAAAGAAAGTCGATTTCTTCTTCGGGAAAATCGAGACAGGCTTCGGTGAGCGCTCGCAACTCGGTCGTCTCGGCGACCAGCGTGGAAATTTCACGCGAGAATTGGCCTTCCAGCGCGCGGGCAGCGCTTCTGGCGGCGCTGTCGCTGGCGGCGTCGATGAGGTCGGCGACGGCTTCGGCCTGGGCAAGGTCGAGCTTGCCGTTCAGGAAGGCGCGGCGGGTGAATTCGCCCGGTTCGGCAAGGCGTGCGCCGAGTTCAAGGCAGCGGCGCAACAAAAGCTGCAATACGACGGGACCGCCGTGTCCGTGCAGTTCGAGAACGTCTTCGCCGGTGTAGGAATGCGGAGCCGGAAAGTAAAGGAGGAGTCCCTGGTCGAGGACTACGCCGGAAGCGTCACGGAATCCGGCAAGGGTGGCCTGACGCGGCAGTGGCGTCTTTCCGGCAAGCGCCTGAGCCCAGGAGGAAAGATCGCCGCCGGAGACGCGAACCACCCCGATCCCGCCACGGCCAGGCGGGGTGGCAATGGCGGCGATGGGATCAGGAGGAAGCGTCTTCTCCTTCGCGTTTGGCCTCATCGGGGCGCTCCTCAGGATTTTTTGCTTTCCCGTTTTCATCGTTGGCGGCTTCCGGAGCGGCGCCACCGGTTTTTGCTTTCCCGGAATGGCTCTTGCCTTTTTCGATCATGCGCGTGACCTGCCATTGCTGGGCAATCGAAAGGATGTTGTTGACAACCCAATAGAGCACCAGGCCGGCAGGGAAGAAAAAGAACATGACGCCGAAGATGAAGGGCATCATCATCATCATCTTGGCCTGGATCGGATCGGGCGGCGTGGGATTGAGCCGGGTTTGCAGGATCATCGTCAGGGTCATGATGACCGGCAGGATGTAATACGGGTCTGCCGAGGAAAGGTCGTGAATCCAGAATATCCACGGCGCATCGCGCATTTCGACGGCGCCCAGCAAGGCCCAGTAAAGCGCAATGAATACCGGGATCTGCACCAGGATCGGCAGGCAGCCGCCGAGCGGATTGATTTTCTCGGTCTGGTAGAGCTTCATCATTTCCTGGTTGAGGCGCTGGCGGTCGTCGCTGTAACGTTCCTTCAAGGCCATCAGGCGCGGGGTGACGGTGCGCATCTTCGCCATTGATTTGTAGCTGGCGGCAGACAGCGGAAAGAAAATCAGCTTGATGATGATCGTCAGCACGACGATCGCCCAGCCCCAGTTGCCGACAAGTCCATGAATCCATTCGAGCACCTGAAAGATCGGAGCCGCAATGACGGTGAGCCAGCCGTAGTCGACGACCAGGTTCAGCCCCTCGGCAAGTTTCTTCAGTTGCGCCTGCTCCTGCGGCCCGACATAGAGCGGAACGGTGAGCGTAGCCTTGTCGCCGGGAGCAATCTCTGGAAAGGGAAGAATCACGCCGGCGGCAGCGACGGGCTTGTCGCCGGAGGCGGTATTGATCTTGCGGACGTAGAATTCGCGCTCGGAATGCCCCTGCGGCAACCAGGCCGCGACAAAATAATGCTGCACCATCGCCAACCAGCCGTTATCGGTTTTTCGCGGCAAGGTGTCGGCAGTTTTTCCTTTCTCGATGTCGGAGAAGGAAACTTTTTGATATTTCTTCTCGCTGTCGAAAAACGCCGGCCCGGTATAGGTGTGAACCATTTTCGATTCGCCGGATGGCGGCGCATCGTCGCGCTGGAATTGAAAATAGGCGTGGGCATTGAGCGACTGCGCGCTCTTGTTCTCTATGGAATAGGTCACGCCGATTTCATAGCTGTTGCGCTTGAAGCTCAGGATTTTGTTGACCTTGATGCCGGAATCAGACTCCGCCGAAAGAACGATCTGCAATTCCTCGCGCTCGCCCAACTCGCGCGGGCCGGGCGCGACGGAAAACAGGGTTTTGTGATAGGGCAGCGCCACTCCCTTCGACCCGACCAGCCCGGTTTGCACGGCATACTGATGCGCGGGATCCACGAGGACGAGATTTTTCTCCTTGTCCCCGTTCGCCTTGTAACGATTGAGCTCGAAACGGACAATGTCGCCGCCCAGCGTGGAAATATCGGCGCTGTAAAGATCGGTATGTATCGTCAGGGTTTCGGCCTGATCCGCCGTGATGGCCGTTGCACTCGCCTGGCCCGATTGCCGCTGCGGCAGGGATGCGGCAGTGCCTTCGCCAGAAATCTTCGCTTCCTCCAGACGCAGCGCGGCGGACGGCTGTGGCGTCACCTCTTCCTGCGTTACTGCGGTTGGCTGGGGTTTTGGGTTTTTATACTTGTACCATGCGTCGAAAAGCATGATGAGCGAAAAAATAAAAACCAGAAGGGGAATCAGGCGACGATTGTCCATGAACAGATTTTGATTATGGTGGAGTGAGGATACGCAGGGACGCGCAAGGAAAGCATGCAATGGACGCGGGCTTTCAGGGCACCGGGTCGTAACCTCCGGGGTTCCAGGGGTGACAACGCAAAAGACGCTTCGCGCCAAGGACACTGCCTTTTCCCGCGCCATATTTTTCAATGGCTTCGATGGCGTACTCGGAGCAACTGGGGGCAAAGCGGCAATTGCGTCCAAGAAAAGGAGCAAGCGCGTATCGATAACAGCGGATCAATTGCAACAACAGGGTTTTCATCGCGCGATTTCCATTTCTGTCCGGGCTCTTTCGCTCCGGGAACGCAATTTTTCCAACAGATCACGGATTTCCCCGGACAGTAGCCGACGATCAAAATCCTGGGGAGAGGCTGCCAGGCGCAACACCAGATCGTAACCGGACAACTGCTGGCGCAGGAGACGAAAATTCTCCCTTGCCAAACGCTTCAACAAATTCCTCCGCACGGCACTGGCAACGAAGCGCTTGGCGATAACAAGGCCAAGCCGCGCCGGAAGCTCGATCAATGCTTCAGGCGCCTGGCCCCCTTCCGGAATTCTCTCGCGGCGCCGGTAATGGAGAAAAAAATTTCGGCTTCTCAGTATATTCCGCAGACTAAAAACGGATGAAAAATCATCCGTTTTCGTCAGGCGGTTCTGTCTGCGGAAAGAAAACCCGGAAGGGCAGGAAGTATCCCGATCCATGGGAGCAACAAGGAAGCGCGCATTCACTGAAGAACTGGACATTCACTCCGTCGGGGCTTTCCCCACGCTTTTTGCAAAAAATCCGGATGGCCTTCCAAGGCCGAATCGCCGTTGTATCGAACGAACGGCGAATGAATCAGACGGAAAGGCGGTGGCGTCCCTTTGCACGGCGTGCACGGATCACCGCGCGACCGCCACGGGTGCGCATACGAACAAGAAAGCCATGTGTCCGCTTGCGGCGAACGACTGAGGGTTGGTAAGTACGTTTCATGATTCGGTTTCGTGTAGAAAAAAGATAAACGTTGGATTAGACCCTCGCCGCCGCTTAATGTCAAGATGCAGGGAGGAGCAAGTCCCGGGAAAATCATGCCTCCCAAAATTTTTTTTACCTTTTCGCTCAAATCCTCCGCAATCTTTCCCGATCTGTGGATAACTTTTTTTCTCCAAGGTAGAATGCTCTCTTTCCTTTCCCCCTTCCAGGGGTTCTTTCGTTAAATCCTTTTTTACTTATAAAAAACAAATACTTAATCTCTATGAGCGGTTTCTGGAATTCCTGTCTCAGCCAGTTCGAGAGCGAGCTGCCGGAACAACAATTCAATACGTGGATTCGCCCCCTTCATCTGGAAGGGGAAGAAGACGCCATTGCGGGTCTGCGCCTGATCGTCCCCAACAATTTTTTCCTGAAATGTGTGAAAGAGCGTTACTTGGCGCGGATACAGGAACTGGGACAGAAATGGTTCGATGCCCCGGTCAGCATCGAGATCGTCATCAGCCGGAAATTACCCGTTACAGGACAAAAATCATCGAATTCCGGCATTTTCGTCAATCCGCCCCCGGAAAAAAACCTGAACAATCATTCTGGCATACCGAAAACATTGCCGGAGCCTTTGAGCGCAGGACAAACAGATCCCTCGCCCATAAAGAGGGTTGAGCAACGAGTGGCATCCCTTCCCGGACGCCAGAACGACAAGGCCTATGAAAAAACCCGGCTGCTCCCGGATTTTACCTTCGACAATCTCATTGTCGGCAAGGCCAACGACCTGGCACGCGCTGCTGCCGCTCAAGTAGGGGAAAACCCCGGCGGCGCCTACAACCCTCTTTTTATCTACGGTGGAACAGGACTGGGCAAAACACACCTGATTTATGCCATCGGGAATTTTGTCAACGAACACCGCCCAGAAAAAATTGTGCGCTATGTACATGCGGAAGATTACTATTCCGACGTAGTACGCGCTTACCAACAGAAATCCTTCGATGTTTTCAAGCGTTACTATCGTTCGCTCGACGTGTTGTTGCTCGACGACGTGCAGTTTTTCAACGGCAAGAACCGCACACAGGAAGAATTCTTCTATGCATTCAACGCGCTGATCGAGGCGAAAAAACAGATTGTCATTACCTGCGATACTTACCCGAAGGATATTTCGGGACTGGAAGACAGGCTTATCACCCGTTTCGGCTGGGGGCTGACGGTACAGATCGAACCGCCCGAGATCGAAATGCGGGTGGCGATCCTGAAGAAAAAGGCCGAGGCTGAAGGAGTCATTCTCGACGACGATGTCGCTTTTTTTATCGCCAAGCACCTGCGATCCAATGTACGCGAGCTGGAAGGCGCCTTAAAGAAAGTGCTTGCTTACTCTTCTTTCCACGGAAGAAAAATTGCAATCGATCTTACCAAGGAAGCATTAAAGGACGTCATCGGCGCTTCCGACCGGCAAATCAGCATTGAAAACATCATCAAGACCGTTGCCGAACGATACAAGATCAAGGTTGCCGACCTGTTCTCGAAAAAACGCTCCCGCGCCATTGCCCGCCCGCGCCAGGTCGCCATGTGGCTGACCAAAAACGTAACCGCACATAGCTACCCCGTGATTGCCAAGGCATTTGGCGGGCTGAACCATACTACCGTCCTTCATGCGGTGCGCAACATCGATTCCCTGCGCACCAAAGACAACGAACTCAATCACGACCTCCATGTTTTATTGCAGGTGCTGAAAGGCTAGGCAACAAAATGCGAAGCAGTGAACAATCGAAAAAAAAGCTGTGCATAGGGTGTGGAAAATTTTTGAAATTCCCGCCTGTGGATAAATCATCCAAATTTCATCCACAGGAAAAAACAGGCTTATACACACCCCGATTTTTTTATGTAACACTATGATTTTAATTTAAAAAAACAAATTATCCACAACTTTGTCAGGCAGTTAATCTTTATAGGACTTTAATATATGGTACTTATTAAAACCCGGCGTGACACGCTGCTTGCTCCATTGCTTTCCGTTTCCGGCATCGTCGAAAAGCGCCATACCCTGCCTATTCTGTCAAACGTTCTTCTGGAAAAAACCAGGGATCGTCTGACCTTTCTGGCGACTGACATCGAAATTCAGATCACGACTTCGACCGAAGGAGCAGAGGGAGACAACGATGGCGCGGTTACCGTTGCTGCGCGCAAATTCCAGGATATCCTGCGTTCCTTGCCGGAAGATGCTGAAGTCAGTCTGGTTCTGGAAGACAAGCGTTTACAGGTACGCTCCGGGAAAAGCCGTTTCAGTTTGCAGACATTGCCGGCGGAAGATTTCCCTCGCATGTCTCTCTCCGATTCTGCCAATCGAAAAAAGCTTCAACTCAGCCAGCATGCGTTTCGGCAATTGCTGGCCAAAACCCAATACGCGATGGCAGCGCAGGATGTGCGCTATTACCTGAACGGATTATTGCTGCTGGTTGAAGGCAAGCAATTGCGCGCAGTAACCACGGATGGACATCGTTTGGCTTACGCCAGCATGGCGCTTGAGGAAGAATTCGAAGCGCAGGAGTTGATCCTGCCTCGCAAAACAGTACTCGAATTGAATCGCCTTCTCACCGATAGCGACGATCCGCTGGAAATCGAGATGCATACAAACCAGATATGTTTCCGCTTCGCACATATCGTTTTGGTATCGAAACTGATTGACGGAAAGTTTCCGGATTACCAGCGCGTGATCCCGGAAGTATTAAAAAATACGGTCTTGCTTGGCCGGGCGGCTCTCTTGCAGGCGATGAACCGCGCCGCCATTCTGAGCAACGAAAAATTCCGTGGCGTCCGCCTTCTGTTTTCTCCCGGAAGCCTGAAGATCGTTGCTGCCAATGCCGAGCAGGAGGAAGCGCAGGAGGAGCTTGAAATCGATTACAGCGGCGATCCGATCGATATCGGCTTCAATGTGGGCTATTTGCTCGACGTGCTGAACAACAACAATTCGGAAACGGTGCGATGGGGTCTGAACGACGCCAATTCAAGCGCCCTGATTACGGTACCCGGTAATGACGATTTTAAGTATGTCGTCATGCCCATGCGTATTTGAGCTGGAGAAGAGACAGGAATCCCATGACTGAGAAAAGCGAACTTCCGGAAAAAAGCGATTCGTCTGGATACGACGAGTCCTCGATTCAGCAACTGGAGGGTCTGGAGGCGGTGCGCAAGCGCCCCGGAATGTATATCGGGGACACTTCCGACGGAACAGGATTGCACCATATGGTCTTCGAAGTCGTCGACAACGCGATCGACGAAGCATTGGCCGGATATTGCAACGAAATCATGGTGACGATTCATACCGACAACTCGATTTCCGTGCAGGACAACGGTCGTGGCATTCCAACCGGGATCAAGTTCGACGACAAGCACGAGCCGAAGCGTTCGGCTGCTGAAATCGTGATGTGTGTGCTTCATGCTGGAGGTAAATTCAACCAGAATTCGTACAAGGTGTCCGGTGGATTGCACGGTGTCGGCGTTTCCTGCGTCAACGCGTTGTCGCAATGGCTGCGCCTGACAATCCGGCGCGATGGCAAGCGGCAGTTTGTCGAATTCAATCGCGGTGCAGTTGCCAACCGGCTCATCGAGATGCAGAACGGAATCGAGGTCTCGCCTCTGAAAGTGCTTGGTGAAACCGAGAAGACCGGCACCGAAGTTCATTTTCTTGCCGATGAGGAAATCTTCGGAACGATCGAGTTTCACTACGAAATTCTTGCAAAGCGTTTGCGCGAACTGTCGTTCCTGAACAATGGCGTCAAAATCCGCCTTGTCGACCAGCGCACCGGAAAGGAAGACGATTTCGCCTTTTCCGGCGGCGTCAAGGGATTCGTCGACTATATCAACCGCAGCAAGACCGTGTTGCATCCGAATGTCTTTTACGCCGAAGGCGAGAGCCTGACCGCAGCAGGCGTCGCTGTCGATGTCGAAGTCGCAATGCAGTGGAACGACAGTTATATCGAACAGATACTCTGCTTTACCAACAACATTCCGCAATCCGATGGAGGCACCCATCTGACGGGTTTGCGTGCGGCAATGACGCGGGTCATCAACAAATATATCGAGGAAAACGAAATCGCGAAAAAGGCGAAGGTGGAAATCACCGGCGACGATATGCGCGAAGGCTTGGCTTGTGTTCTCTCGATCAAGATGCCCGACCCTAAATTCTCGTCGCAAACGAAAATGAAGCTGGTTTCCTCGGAAGCTCGTCCGGCGGTGGAGGAAGTTGTCGCCAGCAAACTGGCCGATTTTTTGCTGGAACGCCCGAATGATGCCAAGGTTATTACCAGCAAGATCGTCGAGGCCGCGCGTGCGCGCGACGCAGCACGCAAGGCCCGGGAAATGACGCGCAGAAAAGGCGTGCTCGACAGCTTCGGACTTTCGGGAAAACTTGCCGATTGCCAGGAACGCGACCCGGCGCTTTCCGAACTTTATCTGGTCGAGGGAGATTCCGCCGGAGGTTCGGCCAAGCAAGGCCGGGACCGTAAATTCCAGGCGATCCTGCCGCTCAAGGGGAAAATCCTCAACGTTGAAAAGGCGCGTTTCGACAAACTCATTTCCAGCCAGGAAGTTGTCACGCTGATCACCGCGCTTGGGACGGGGATCGGCAAGGACGAATATAAACCGGAGAAGCTACGTTATCACCGCGTCATTATCATGACCGATGCCGATGTCGATGGCGCCCATATTCGCACCCTGTTGCTGACCTTTTTCTATCGTCAGATGCCGGAGTTGATCGAACAGGGCCACGTTTATATCGCACAACCGCCGCTTTACAAGGTGACGCGGGGCAGGAACGAGCGTTACCTGAAAGACGACCACGAATTCAACCAGTATTTGCTCAAGATCGCGCTCGATGAGGCCCAACTGGCGCCGAAGGCAGGAGTCGAGGCCATTTCCGGCAGCGCGCTGGAAACCCTGGTGCGCGAGTACCAGTTGAGCGAAGGCGTCATCGAACGCCTGTCAAACCGGATCAATCCGGAAATCCTGCGCGCGCTGGTCAGATTCAACATTGCGCTCGATCTTTCCTCTGAGGAAAGCGCGCGCGCCAGCGCCCAGTCGGTGGCGGAAAAAGCCAGCAACGGCACCCGGATTTTCGCGCATTACGACGAAACCGAGGAATCCTGGCAGTTGCGTATTGAAACGCTGCACCACGGCAATATCAAGCGCGGCCTTATCGACGAGAATTTCCTTCTTTCCGGTGACTGGGCGCAACTCAAGAAAACGGCAGAAATGCTTTTCGGCATGTTCGGCCTCGGCGCTTTTGTCGTTCGAGGCGAAAAGAAACAGGCGGTTGGCAGCTTCGCCGAAGCGATGCGCTGGCTGTTGGCCGAAGCCGAACGGGGCCTGAACAAGCAGCGTTACAAGGGTCTGGGCGAGATGAACCCGGGGCAACTCTGGGAAACGACGATGGATCCGGCGGTGCGCCGCCTGCTGAAAGTACAGATCGAGGACGCGATCGGCGCCGACGAAATTTTCACCACGCTGATGGGCGAAACGGTCGAGCCGCGACGCAACTTCATCGAAGCGAACGCCCTGTCGGTGCGCAATATCGACGTTTGATCCGTTCCGCCGGAGATGGAACGGGTACCGCCCTTTCGTGATTTTTCCTGAAAATTTCAACCGATGATGCAAGAAAGATATGAACCGGAACGGATCGAGCAGACCGTTCAGGAATACTGGCGCGAAACCGGCGCCGCGCGTGCCGTGGAAGAAGTTTCCGGCGCCGTCCGGCGTCCGAAGTATTACTGCCTGTCGATGCTGCCCTACCCTTCCGGAAAGCTGCACATGGGGCATGTGCGGAACTACACGATCGGCGACGTGCTTTCGCGCTTTTACCGGATGCGCGGCTGCAACGTGCTTCAGCCGATGGGCTGGGATGCGTTCGGGATGCCGGCGGAAAACGCCGCGCTTGCCAACAACGTGGCGCCGGGAAAATGGACGTACGCCAACATCGACTACATGCGCGGCCAGTTGCAGCGCCTGGGGTTTGCGATTGACTGGGAACGCGAACTGGCGACGTGTGCGCCGCGCTATTACCGTTGGGAACAATGGTTTTTCACGCGCCTGTTTGAAAAGGGATTGATCTATAAAAAACTCGGCACGGTGAATTGGGATCCGGTCGACCAGACTGTGCTCGCAAACGAGCAGGTGATCGATGGGCGCGGCTGGCGTTCCGGCGCGTTGGTGGAAAAGCGCGAGATCGCGATGTATTACATGAAGATCACCGCCTACGCCGAGGAATTGCTCGCCGATCTGGATCATCTGCCCGGCTGGCCGGAGCAGGTGAAGCTGATGCAGAAAAACTGGATCGGCAAAAGCACCGGCGTGCGCTTCGCCTTTCCGTATGCGTCCGAAGACGGCGGCAGTGAGGAAGACAGGCTATGGGTTTTCACGACGCGCGCCGACACGATCATGGGCGTCACCTTCTGCGCGGTCGCCGCCGAACATCCGCTGGCCGCGAAAGCAGCCGCGCGGGATCCGAAGGTTGCCGCCTTCGTCGATGAGTGCAAGCGCGGCGGCATTGCCGAGGCCGATCTGGCGACGATGGAAAAAAAGGGCGTTCCCACGGGAATCTTTGTCACGCATCCCCTGACCGGCGAAAAAATCCCCGTCTGGGTCGGCAACTACGTCCTGATGGGTTATGGCGAGGGCGCGGTGATGGCAGTGCCGGGGCACGACGAGCGCGATTTCCATTTCGCGCGCCAATATGGACTGCCGATCAAGCAGGTCATCGACGTTGGCGGACAGCCTTTTTCGTCCGATGCCTGGCAGGAATGGTATGCCGACAAGGAGCGCGGCGTCTGCGTCAACAGCGGAAAATACGACGGGATGAGCTACCCGGCGGCGGTCAAGGCGATTGCCGCCGACCTCGCCGCCAAGGGCTTGGGTGAGGAAAAAACGCAATTCCGCCTGCGCGATTGGGGCATTTCGCGCCAACGCTACTGGGGTTGCCCGATTCCGGTCGTGCACTGCGAACATTGCGGCGATGTGCCAGTGCCGGACGAGCAGTTGCCGGTATTGCTGCCGGAAGAAGTCGAAATCACCGGCGCCGGTTCGCCGCTGGCAAGAATGCCCGAATTTTACGAGACGGTCTGCCCGAAGTGCGGCAAGCCGGCAAGGCGTGAAACCGACACGATGGATACCTTTGTTGAATCCTCGTGGTATTTCCTGCGCTATTGCTGCCCGGACAACGACCGGGCGATGGTCGACGAGCGTGTCGCCTACTGGTGCGAGGGCGGGATCGACCAATATATCGGCGGGATCGAGCACGCGATCCTGCATCTTCTTTACGCGCGCTTCTGGACCAAATTGATGCGTGACGCCGGCTTGTTCGGCGCGACAAGGCTGGACGAACCCTTTGCCAATCTGCTGACGCAGGGAATGGTCGTTGCGCCGACCTTTTACCGTGAGGAAAGCGATGGCAAGAAACGCTGGTTCAGCCCGGACGAGGTGGACATCGCCACCGACGAACGCGCTCGCCCAATCGGCGCGAAGCTGAAGGAAGACGGCCTGCCGGTGATGATCGGCGCCATTGAAAAAATGGCGAAATCGCGCAACAACGGAGTCGATCCGCAGTCGCTGATCGACCGCTACGGTGCGGACACGGCGCGGCTGTTCATCATGTTCGCGGCGCCGCCGGAGCAGTCGCTGGAATGGTCGGATGCCGGTGTCGAAGGCGCATCCCGTTTCCTCAGGCGCTTGTGGAAACTCGTCTTTGAACATGTCGGCAAGGGATGCGTTGCGCCGACAGACGGCAAGAGCCCGCTTTCTGCCCCACTCAAGGATTTCCGGCGTCAGTTGCACCAGGCCATCGCCAAGGTCGGCGACGATTATGGCCGCCGCAAACAATTCAATACTGCAATCGCGGCCGTCATGGAGCTTCTCAACGCCTGCGCCAGACTGCCGGAAGAAGATGCGATGACGCAGGGCCTGCGCCAGGAAGCGCTGGAAGCGGCGACCTTGCTGCTGTACCCGATCGTGCCGCATATTTGCCACACCCTGTACGCCGAACTCAGACCCGGCCTGGATGCCGGCCAGCAAATCTTTCCCGTTGCCGACGCGGCAGCGCTGGAGCGGGACGAAGTCGAACTGGTCGTCCAGATCAACGGCAAGCTGCGCGGCAGCCTTACCGTGCCTGTAGACGCGGGCAAGGCGGAAATCGAGGCGGCGGCGCTTGGCTGCGAGGCGGCACAGAAATACCTGAATGGCGCTACGCCGAAGAAAATCGTCGTCGTGCCCGGTCGGCTGGTCAACCTGGTGGTCTGAAGCGATGCGTGCAAAATCCGGAATTTTGCTGCTTGCCGCCGGCTTTCTCTTCTCCGCCTGCGGTTTTCATTTGCGCGGCGATTATTCCCTGCCGTACCACACGCTGTATCTGGCCTTGCCGCCGAGCAGCGAAGTGGGAGTACAACTGAAACAGATGCTCGCTTCCTCGGCGAGCACGAAACTGGTCGATTCGCCGCTCGAAGCAGACGCGATCCTGATCCAGTTGCTCGACAACCGTGACCGGACCATCCTGTCGATCGACGCCAGCGGACGCGCCCGTGAAATACGCCTGCGCCTGCGCTACGCTTATCGCATCGTCGATGCCAAGGGCCACGAACTGGTGCCTGCCAGCACCATCGAAATGATCCGGGACATGACTTACGACGATTCCTACGTGCTTGCCAAGGGGCAGGAAGAATTGCTGCTCTGGAACGATCTGCAACAGGAACTCGGACAACAACTGCTGCGCCGCCTTTCAGCCAGGCCGCAAGCCGTCGAAGCCGCTGCGGACGACGAAGCGGAACCGCAGCAAAAGCGCTGAACCATGCAAATTCCGGGCAAAGATCTCTCTGCGCATCTGGCGCGGGAATTGCTGCCGGTCTACGTCCTCTACGGCGACGAACCCCTGCTCGTGCTCGAAGCCGCCGACGCGATCCGCGCGCGCGCCCGCGCATCGGGATTCGATGAACGCGAAACGCTGACCGCGCTTTCCGGTTTCGACTGGGGACAACTGGCGCGCGCTGCCGGGAATTTTTCGCTGTTCGGCGGCAAGAAAATGCTCGACCTCCTCATTCCGACCGGAAAACCCGGACGCGAAGGAGCCGCAGCGCTGCAAGCCTATTGCCAGCGCGATCTCAGCGATTCCCTGCTGCTCGTCACCCTGCCGCAACTGGACTGGAAGAGCGAAAAGGCTGTCTGGCTTACGGCACTCGGCGAGGCTGGTGCCATCGTCAAGCTGAACGCGCCGGCGCTGGCGCAGTTGCCGGCATGGATCGCCGGACGCCTGTCGGCAAACGGACAAAGCGCGGAACCGGAGGCTCTTGCCTTTCTTTGCGAACGCATCGAAGGCAACCTGCTTGCCGCGCATCAGGAACTGCAAAAACTCGCCTTGCTCTATCCGCCGGGAAAGCTGGGGCTGGAAGAAATCAGGAACGCGGTTCTCAATGTCGCCCGCTACGATCTCGACGCCTTGCGCGAAGCCCTGCTTGTCGGCGATGCGGCGCGGCTGGCGCGCACCATCGAAGGGCTGCGGCAGGAAGGCGAAGCGCCACCGCTGGTCTTGTGGGCCGTTACCGAAGAAGTGCGGGCGCTCCTGCAAATCAAACTTGGACAGGAACAGGGAAAGCCGCAGGAATCGCTGATGCGCGAAGCGCGCGTCTGGGGAGCGCGGCAAGCCACGATGAAGCAGGCGCTGCACAGGATAAAAACCCAAACCGCGCGGGCGGCGCTCATTCGCGCTGCTCAGATCGACCGGATTGCAAAGGGACTATTGCCGGGTGATTTCTGGAATGAAGTCTTGCGCCTGGGCTTGAGCCTGAGCGCCTGAGTTTTACGGCAATTCCCGAAACAACCGCTCGAAAATTATTCCAAAATTCTAAATTTACTTAAAGAATGTTTCGCTACGGTACTGGTTTTTGATTAAGAATTATTCTAGTAATTTAGAAAATCACTGGGCTTATAGCCTGGCAGCGGGCGCAGCGAACTTCAACGCAAGGGAAGAAGAGTGGAAAACCTGGAGGGTTGAAGCGTCGAATCTCAGGCGAGTTGCAAGCCTTCTCCGCTCCGGATCCCCTGAAGGCTATCGAGGGCCAGCTCTTCCCATGCGCAGTCATGATAGCGGTGCGTTCCCTCGAAGGCCAGGCACTTGATTTCCTGCACCAGGCATTCCCCGGTTCCGTTCTCCGCCACGACGACGACTCCGAATTCACCATCCACCTTGCGATTGCCGCCCCAATAAGAACAGGTAGCGCACACTTTCGCCTCGTTTGGCACAATCAGCTTTTTCATTTTTGAACTCCCGCCTCTTTCACGTAACAGGGAATCCTGCCTCTCTTTATAATAGTGCCTTATTTTTCCTTTGCCCTGAAAACTGTCGGGTTTTTTCCCATGGATCTACGAAATTATATGGAAGATATTGGCCGTCGCGCGCGGGCTGCCGCGCAGGCGCTTGCCCGTAGCGACACCCGGATGCGCAACGGCGCATTGACGGAAATTGCGGCGGCCTTGAAGCGTGAGACGGCGGCGCTTGTTGCGGTCAATCAAGAGGATCTTGCCGCCGCGCGCGAAGCTGGCCTCGAAGCGGCAATGCTCGACCGCCTGAGGCTCTCCGAAAAAAGCGTTGCCGCAATGGCGGAAGGACTGCTCCAGGTTGCGGCGCTTCCCGATCCGGTGGGAGAAATCAGCGAAGTGAAATTCCGCCCTTCGGGAATCCAGGTCGGGAAAATGCGCGTCCCGCTCGGCGTGGTCGGCATCATTTACGAGTCGCGGCCGAACGTAACGGCAGATGCAGCGGCGCTGTGCCTGAAATCGGGGAATGCGGTAATCCTGCGAGGAGGCTCGGAGTCGATCCGCAGCAACCGCGCGATTGTCGCGCTGGTACGCAAGGGACTCACGGCGACCGGCTTGCCCGACGACGCAGTGCAGGTTGTCGAAACCACCGACCGCGCTGCCGTCGGCCACCTGATCACGATGCGCGAGTATGTCGACGTGATCGTTCCGCGTGGCGGCAAGGGGCTGATCGCTCGACTCCTGGCCGAGGCGCGGGTGCCGATGATTCAACATCTCGACGGCAACTGCCATGTCTATCTCGACGCCAGCGCCGACCGCGACAAGGCGCTCTCCATCGTCGAAAATGCGAAAACACAGCGCTACGGCGTCTGCAACGCTGCCGAATCACTGCTTGTGGCACAGGAATGCGCCGCCGATCTTCTGCCGCCGGTCGCCGCGATGCTGGCGGCCAAGGGCGTGGAATTACGCGGCTGCGAAGTGGCGCGGGAAATCCTGCCCGAAATCGCTGCCGCCACGGAGGAAGATTTCTACACCGAATATCTGGCGCCGATCCTGTCGATCAAGGTTGTTTCCGGCCTGGACGAGGCCATCGCGCACATCAACACCTATTCTTCACACCACACCGACGCAATCGTCACCGAAAACCACGATGCCGCGATGCGCTTTCTGCGCGAAGTCGATTCCTCTTCAGTCATGGTCAATGCCTCGACGCGCTTTGCCGATGGATTCGAATACGGCCTCGGCGCGGAAATCGGCATCTCGACCGACAAGATTCACGCCCGTGGCCCGGTCGGCTTGGAGGGACTGACCGCCCAGAAATGGATCGTCCTCGGGAATGGGCATATCCGCGAATAATGGACTGGGTTTTCCTCGTTGATTTTCTAAATTACTGTGATAGTTCTTAGTAAAAACATACTACAGTACCGAAACATTTTTTAAGTAAATTTAGAATTTTGACTCGAAATAAAAGCGCCCCGGATCGGAAAGATCCGGGGCGCTTCCAGTTTGAGACGGAGTTGAATGAAAATCAGAACTTGGTATTCAGGCCCATCATCACACCACTCGGGTTATAGCCCGGTTTGGCAACGTTTCCGACCAGGTCGCCGCCGTTCATCAGGCTATAGCTGGCATTGCTGTTGTTGATCTGTTTGCCGTAGTTGACGTAAAGCCATGTCGCGTCGTAGAGCTTGTAGGTATACGCGATGCCGACCAGGGAACCGTCCCGGTTGAGCAGGGATTTGTCGTCGACCCTCGTGTAACCCGCAAGGATGGAATGGTTCCCGAAGGGAACCTTGAGGCTCAAGCCCCAGCCATCTGCCTTCGACATGGTTTTCGTGATGTTCTCGTAATTGCCGCCGGTAATTCTGCCCGAGACATAATTGCCGTAAAGCTTGACGGGGCCGAAGTCATAATTCACGACGGCTTGCCACCCCTTCTTCTTGGCTAGGCCTGTCTCGTTTTCAGCGAAGCTGGCGTTATATACGTCCCATGCCGTCAATGCCGCAGTCAGTGTCTTGCTGCGATAGAAGAGACCCAGATCCCAGCCTGAGCCGGAAGAGTCCGTTACCCTGGAAGTGCCGGAAACGATGGTTTCGTTGACGTTGTTTTCGCTGCCGGCAGTGTAGGTGGCATAAGCATAAAAGCCGGAAAACGAGGGCGAACGATAGACGATGGCATTGTTTACGCGGGTGGGCATTCCCCCGATGATCGGCAGAAAGGTAACGCTACTGCCATAGAAGCCGGGGCCAAATGCGGTACCGTCGATGGCGGCTGCAAGGTATGAGGCAGTGTATTGGCGACCCAGCGTGATTTGTCCGTAGGTGTCGCTTGCAAGACCTGCGTATGCCTGGCGCGAGAACAACTGGTTGCCGTTGCCGAGGAATCCGCCGGAAGAGACGACAGTGTTGTTGATTCCGTTGGTATTTGGCCCGTTGCCTGCGACGCCGGTCGACAAGTCGATGCCGATTTCGACTTCGCCAATCGCGCGCACCCCGCTCAGGACTTCCTTTTCTCCCTTGAGGCCGATGCTGGATGCGGTCATCCCGCCGGATCCGACCGTCGTCTTGCCGCCATAGCCGCTGTTGGTGTTCGCGAGGTTGACGTCCAGTGTGCCGTAGAGGCTAAGGCCCTTGGGAAGGCTGACAACATTGCTTCCTGCTTGCGCCGGGGCTTGTGCTGAAGCTTGCGCGGGAGCTTGTGTCGCACGGGTCTCGATTTTTTCGATCGCTTCCTTTTGCGTGTTCTGGGCGGCAAGCAATTTCTCGATCAACGCGCGCTGCTCTGCCAGTTCCCGTTTCAATGCCTCCACTTCGGTTTCGGCGTAGGCCGGAATCGCAGATGCGGCACCCAAGGCGCCGAGCAGCACGGCAATTGCGATCCGTGTAGTTTTCATTCGATGCTGATTCATGGATTCTCCTCGTTTGCTAATAAAGTCCCGGCTCAATGGAGGGCCAGGGATTTGGTTTCGTACCAAGGCTGGTAAAGCCCAGTGCCTGCCGCTTTGCCTCCGGCCATAATGGTTTTTGCAACAATGGACAGTCGGCAGCGGGGGAAACGAGGATAGCGAATGCGACAGAACGCGTCAACGTATCTGCCTTGATTTTCTATGACAAAAGAATTTTGTTGTTTTGGGGTATGAAAATCTTTCGCAATGGGTTGTTTTTTTTATAAGAAATATCATTTGCATGATGTCGCATTTTGTGCTTGCCTGCGCAAAATGCGACATCATATTTACATTCTGGCATTCCCTGTCTATGCCGTATGCGTGCAGCGTTCGATCACGATGGCAATGCCTTGTCCGACGCCGATGCAGAGGCTGACGATGGCGTAGCGGGCGGTGCGGCGTTCGAGTTCTCGTGCGGCGGTGAGGGCCAGGCGGGCGCCGGAGGCTCCGAGCGGATGGCCGAGGGCGATCGCGCCGCCATTGGGATTGACGCGGGAGTCGGAAAAGTCGATGCCGAGCAACTTGAGGCAGCCGAGCACCTGTGGCGCAAAAGCCTCGTTGATCTCGATCAGGTCGATTTCTGCAAGCGTCAATCCGGCGCGCGCCAGCGCCTTGGGGATCGCCAGCGCCGGACCGATGCCCATGATCCGGGGCTCCACACCGGCCACGGCCGTGGAGAGGACGCGCGCCAGTGGCGGGCAGCCGTGACGCTCGCCGACGGCGCGGCTGCCGATCAGGACGGCTGCGGCGCCATCGTTGATCCCCGAAGCATTGCCCGCCGTCACCACTCCGTCCGGAAAAAGCGGTTTGAGTCCGCTCAGGGTCTCGAAAGTGCTCGACGGACGCGGATGCTCGTCCTGGCGGACCAGATTCGGGGGTGTCCGACGACCGGTCGGCACCTCGATGGGCAGGATCTCGCCTTCAAAAAACCCGGCCGCGAGCGTACGGGCGTAATGCGCCTGTGAGCGGGCGGCAAAGCGGTCGCAATCCTCGCGTGTGAGCTCGAACTGGCGGGCGACCTCATCGCCTGTCTCCGGCATGCTGTGATTGCCATACGTCTTGACGATGGCCGGATTGGGAAAGCGGGCGCCGATGGTCGTATCGAAGACCTTGAAATCGCGGCTGAAGGCAGTCTCGGATTTCCCGAAAACAAACGGCGCGCGGGTCATGCTCTCGACCCCGCCGGCCAGATAAAGCTCGCCCTCGCCAGCGCTGATCGCGCGCGCCGCATCGGCGATGGCCGCCAGACCGCTGCCGCACAAACGGTTGACCGTCTGGCCGGGAATACTGGCGGGCAGACCGGCGGCCAGGCTCGCATGACGGGCGAGGTTGCGGCTGTCTTCCCCGGCCTGGCAGGCGCAGCCGAGGATCACATCCTCGACGATTTCGGCGGGAAAGGCAGAGCGGGCGATCACTTCGCGCAGCACGGACGCGGCCAGGTCGTCCGGACGAACCGTTGCAAACTGACCGCCGTGGCGACCAAAGGCGGTGCGCAAACCGCTGTAGAGATAAGCGTCAAGCATCAAAATTCCTCGGGGTTGATAAGGATTCAGGATTCCGGGCTCAGCAGGGAGACGCCGAGCAAGGCGCGACGCTTGAGCCAGGGGCTGGGGCGGTAGCGCGGATCACCATAGAAATCGACCAGGCCGTCGAGGACGGCAAGCACCTGCCTGGCGCCGAGCGCATCGCCCCAGGCCATCGGGCCCTTCGGATAACCGAGCGCCAGGGTTACGGCGCGATCAATATCGGCAGGCGAGGCAATGCCTTGCTGGGCCATGTCGCAGGCGATGTTGACGATCATGGACAGAACGCGCTGCACGACGAAACCGGGGCTGTCGTTGATCGGCGTGACCGCAAGACCGGCCGATTCGAGCATGTGTTGCGCCGTATCGCGCGCCGCGCGGCTCAGCGGATTGCTCATCAGGGCCAGGCGCGGGCTCCCCAGGGTCCAGGGGTCGATGCCGAGTGTGCGGGCCGGGTCGAGGCTGGCGGCCACGGCCGCCGTGCTGAGATCCTGCCCTACCGGAAACAGGAGGCACAGGGCGTCCTGGCTCGGGGTCTTTCCGTCTTCGACCGAAAGACCGGCCCCGGCAAGCTTGCCGGCCAGCCGGGAGGCTTCGGGCGAGGCGGCCATCCAGATCGGACGGGGCGATCCTGCCTCCGGACGCGGGGGCGATGGCACTTGCTTCTGTCCATCGACGTAGGTGTAGAAACCGCGCCCGCTCTTGCGGCCGAGCAGGCCGCCAGCAAGGCGCTGGCGCAGGAGCGGCCAGGGGCGGTAGCGAGGCTCCTCGTAATAGAGCTTGTAGATGCTTTCCATGACCGGCAGCGAGACGTCCAGGCCGGTCAGGTCGAGCAATTCACAAGGGCCCATCCTGAAACCCATGCTCTCGCGCAGGAGGGTATCGAGACCGGCGAAATCGGCAATGCCCTCGCCCAGGATGCGCAAGGATTCGGTCAGGTAGCCGCGCCCTGCGTGATTGACGATGAAGCCGGGAGTGTCCTGCGCCCGTACCGGAACATGGCCCATCCGTGCGGCAAGTGCGCAGAGGGTTTCGCCGACATGGGCCTCGGTGAGCAGTCCGTCGATGACTTCGACGATCTTCATCAAGGGCACCGGGCTGAAGAAATGGAATCCGCCGACCCGGCCGGGAAGACGGCAGGCGGCGGCAATCGCGGTGATCGACAGGGACGAGGTGTTGGAGACGAGAAGGCAATGCTCGTCGACGACGGATTCGAGCGCGCGGAAGAGGTTCTGCTTGGTATCGAGATTCTCGACAATGGCTTCGACGACGAGCTCGCAGGCCGACAGTTGGGCAATCTCTTCTGCGATTCCGATCCGGGCGCAGGCGGCAGAGCAATCCTCCGCGCCCAGCTTGCCCTTGTCGCGCAGGGTTTGCAGGGTTTGCCGCAAGGCGGCTTGCGCCTCGCCTGCCGCTTCGCGGCGCGTATCGTGGAGCAGCACCTGGAGGCCGCCCTGGGCGGCGATCTGGGCGATGCCGCGTCCCATCAGGCCGGCGCCGACGATGCCGATCGTTCTGATTTCCCGCATGTTCAGATTCCCTTGAATTCCGGTGGGCGTTTTTCGATGAAGGCGCGCATGCCTTCTTTCTGGTCGGCGCTGGCAAAGAGGATCTGGAAAGCCTTGCGCTCAAGCATCAGTGCGGCTTCCAGCGGGATGTCCTGTCCAGCGAGGACGACTTCCTTGACCTGCGCGATCGCCAGCGGCGGCAAGGCCGCGATTTCGCGGGCCAGGGCCATGGCCCGTTCGAGAACCTGGTCATCGCCGACGACTTCGCTGACCAGTCCCATCCCGAAGGCTTCAGCCGCGCCGATGGGTTGTCCGGTCAGCAGCATCTTCATGGCCTTGAATTTGCCGACGGCGCGGGTGAGCCGTTGGGTGCCGCCCGCGCCGGGGATGATCCCGAGTTTGATTTCGGGTTGTCCGAAGCGCGCCGATTCTCCGGCAATGATCAGGTCCGCGTTCATGGCCAGTTCGCAACCGCCGCCCAGCGCAAGGCCGTTGACGGCGGCAATGATGGGCTTGCCGCAGGCGGTAATGGCTTGCCAGAGGCGGTGTGTCGCCCGCAGCATGATGTCGATGGCACTGGCTTCGGCCATCGCCTTGATGTCGGCGCCGGCCGCAAAGACCCGGGAACCGCCCGTGAGAATGATGCAACGCACCTCCTTGTCCTCCGAGAGCTGCCCGAAAAAATCCGCCAGACGCGCGCGAACCGCATCGTTCAAGGCATTGCGCGCCTCTTCCCGGTTGATCCGGATCAGCGCAATCCCCGCCTCCGGCGTGCTCAGCAGAACTTCATTCATCTTCTTGCCTCAGTGATGGTCAACAGTGGGTGAAAACAGGTTTTCGCTTTTCGGCGAAAGCTGCCATGCCTTCCTTGCGGTCGGCGAGAGCGAAAGCCGAGTGCAAGGTTCGGCGCTCGAACAGAAGCCCTTCGTTGAGCGGGGATTCAAAGGCGCGGTTGATCGATTCCTTGAGCATCATCAGCACCGGGAGCGAATAAGCTGCGATCGTGCTGGCGGTGGACATGGATTCGTCGAGCAAGCGGTCAGGCGGGAAGACGCGCGCGACAAGGCCGCTTCGCTCGGCTTCGGCGGCATCCATCATACGCCCGGTCAGACATAGCTCCATCGCCTTGCTCTTGCCGATGGCGCGCGGCAGGCGTTGTGTGCCCCCTGCGCCGGGAATGACGCCGATCCTGATTTCCGGCAGGGCAAAGCGGGCGGTCTCTGAGGCATAGACGATATCGCACATCATCGCCAGTTCGCAACCGCCGCCCAGCGCGAGGCCGGATACGGCGGCGATTACTGGCTTGCGAAAGCTCTTCAGGCGCTCCCAGTTGCGAGTGATGAAATTGGAACGGTAGGCTTCCACGAAATCCATGTCGCGCATCGCGGCGATGTCGGCGCCAGCGGCGAAAGCCTTGTCCGAGCCGGTGATTACCACGCAGCCGATGTTTTCGTCGGCTTCGCAGGCATCAAGCGCGGAACCGAGGGCTTCCATCAACTCGTCGTTGAGTGCATTGAAAACCTCCGGTCGATTCAGGCGGAGCAGAGCAACCTTGCCTTGCGTTTCAAAGAGTACGGTTTCGCTCATCGTTTTTCCTGCTATGCGCTGTCGGCAAAGGCCTTGGCCATATCGCGCAATTTGAATTTCTGCAACTTGCCGCTTGGCGTCTGGGGCATCTGCTCAAGGACTTCGAGGCGCTCTGGAAAATATTGCTTGGTCAGTTGCAGGCCATTCAGGTATTCAGTCATGTCCTCGAAGCTGAAGCTCTGGTCCTGCTTGAGCGCAACAAAGGCGCAGACGCGTTCGCCGAAACGTTTGTCGGGGAAACCGACGACGGCGACCGAAGCGATGGACGGGTGTTTGTAGAGGAGGTTTTCGATTTCGACGACCGGAATATTTTCGCCGCCACGGATGACCACATCCTTGGTGCGACCATTGATCCGGATATAGCCTTCAGTGTCGATGTAGGCCAAATCTCCTGTATTGAACCAGCCGTCCGCATCGGTATTGTTCATGTCCGGACGCTTGAGATAGCCCACGAACTGCGAAGCGCCGCGCACGAACAGATCCCCTGTGTAGCCCGGCGGGAGGGAATTGCCCATCGGATCGCATACCTTGACCTCTATGCCGGGCAAGGGGCGCCCATCCGAACAGCCGGATTTCTCCATTGCGCGCTCCGGTTCGGTGACGGTCACTGCCCCGTTTTCAGTCATTCCCCAGGCCGAACAAACGGTGAGATTCATCAGCTTCCTGGCGCGTTCGATCAATATCGGCGGGATCGGAGCGCCAGCGCAGTTGAAGCGCGTGAAAGTCGGCGCGGTCGCCTCCCCGTTCTCGACGGCGTTGCACATGTCGGCGACGAAAGTCGCCGAAGACATGCTGAAGCTTACGCGTTCGGCACGTATGATGGACAGAGCCCTCCGGGGTTCCCAAATATCCTGGAGGACTGTCGTCGCGTTGAGGACGACGGGCAGGATCGCAAGATAGCCATAGCCGGTCAGGTGAGCCATTGGCGACGCGCCGAGGATGACTTCCGAACCGCCGAGCCCCATCCGGTCCTTGTAGGCGTGGAGGTTGGAGAACAAGGTGTTCGAAGTGTGCATCACTCCCTTGGGTTCGCCGGTGGTGCCCGAGGTATACATCAGGAGTGCTACGTCGTCGGGGGCGATCGGCGTTGCCGCGAGCAAGGGCGTATCGTCCGAGAGCAGCAGGTTTTCAAAGCTGTCCGGCCCATCTCCATCGACGACGACCAGTTGCTTGAGATGCGGCAGATTGGGGAGCATGCCGCGCGCCATGCCTTCGTAGTCGAAATTGCGATAGCGTTTCGGAACGACGAAGACCTTGGATTCGCCAAAGTTGAGCATGAAATTGAGTTCGTGCTGGCGGAAAATCGGCATGACCGGGTTGGAGACGGCGCCGATGCGTGCGCAAGCGAGGGCCAGGGAAACGAATTCCCACCAGTTCGGCAATTGATAGGTGACAACATCGCTGTTGCCGACACCGATCCGGATCAGGCCACGGGCGATGCGGTCAACGCGATTGTGCAATTCGCGATAACTGAGGCGCAGCGGTTCGGTGCTGCCGTCCCGGTAGGCGACGACCGCCGTCTTTTCCGGGCAATCGCGCAGGGCGCGCTGGAAATGGTCAAGAATGGTTTCGTCGCGCCAATGGCCATTGGCTTTCATCTCGGCGAGGCGTGGAGCAAGGAGTACAGGATCAAAATTCATGGCGCGGGATCTCCTTATTTCGCTGCCGGGTTGAGTTTCGGGCAGGACAGAGGCAAGGAAAACAGGATCTTGCCGAACCGCCTGCGCGTCGTTTGAGTGTGGACTATTGCCACGCGGGTTTTGGAATTCTTGTGCATCTGTCTGTCTCCAGAGGGTGGTTGTTCAGCGGGGGTCTTCCACTGTGGGATCAACCTTATAATCAGTCTCCATATAAGTCAACATCTTCACCTAAATCTATGAAATATGGCGCCAGCGTGTTGTGCACTGCACAAATTATTGGCGCGTAACATATTGAAAACAAACAATATAAATCTACGCACCTAAAATGGGCGAAGAATTTGAAGTTCTTATGTAAGTAAAAGTATTGACAGAGATAGAGAGGCTGCTCCAGAATGGATTCCACGCCCACCGTATTGGAGGAATGACATGGAATTTGCTCTCAGTCCCGAACAGGAAGCCCTGGTCGATACCGCCTCACGTTTTGCCCGAAATCGCCTGGCGCCGGGATACAAGGCGCGTGAGAAGGCGGAGTGCGTCGAGCGGGAATTGATTCGTGAAATGGGTGAAATGGGTCTTCTGGGAGCAGAGCTGCCCGATGTGCATGGCGGATTGGGCCTGGATTGCGTGACCAGCGGCCTCCTGCTGGAACAGATCGCCTACGGCGACTTCAATGTGTCGTATATCAATCTGCTGGCCTCCCTGTGCGGGCAGATCGTTGCTGCCCACGGGCGTTCTTCCATGGCGCGGGAATGGTTGCAAAACGTCATCGCAGGCCGCAACACCATTGCTATTGCACTGACCGAGCCGAGCACAGGTTCCGATGCTGCACGGCTCAGGCTCAAGGCCGTGCGCGATGGCAGCGATTTCATCCTGAGCGGTGAAAAGACCTCGATATCGATGGCAACCCAGGCGGATGTGGCGGTGGTTTTCGCGCGCACTGGCCTGGAATCCGATCGGGCGCGCGGAATTTCGGCATTTCTTGTCCCGATGGACTTGCCGGGTATCACTCGGACGACCTTCGACGACATCGGCACCCGCCCGGTTGGACGCGGTTCGATTTTCTTCGACAGCGTACGTATCCCGGGAGAGATGATGCTGGGCGATGAGGGGCAGGGGTTTATCCAGGTCATGCAGGGATTCGACTACAGCCGTGCGCTGATCGGCTTGCAATGTATGGGTGTCGCCCGCGCCTCGCTGGATGAAACCTGGCGTTACATCCAGGAGCGGGAAGCCTTTGGCAAACCGATCAGTGAATTTCAAGGGGTGACTTTCCCGTTGGCGGAGGCCGAGACGATGTACGAGGCTTGCCGCGCCCTGTGCCTGAAGACACTATGGCTCAAGAGCAGCGGATTACCGCATACCGCCGAGGCGGCGATGTGCAAGTGGTGGGGGCCGAAACTGGCGAGCGACATCATCCACCAGTGTTTGCTGACGCATGGCCACGGGGGTTATGGGGGCGACTACCATTTCGGACAGCGTTATCGTGATGTCATGGGGCTCCAGATCGGCGATGGCACGGCCAACATCATGAAAATGATCATCGGTCGCGAAAAGCTCGCCGCGCACCATATCTAGTCAGAGCTTGGACATGTTGCGTTGCAGGAGTCTGATGTAATGGATGAACGACAGTTGGTCATCGAACGAGAAGCCTTTCAGGGCTTTTCCGTAGAAACCATGGATCGGATCCTGCAAGGCAACCCACAATTTCTCGCCGGTCTTGGTGAGGCGAATGTTGCGCGAGCGCCGGTCCTCGGCCCCGGTATGTTTTTCGATGATGCCGTGGCGTTCCAGACGCGTCAGTACACCGGTCAGGTTCTGGCGGCTGACCAGCAGGAAGCGCGACAGGTCGTTGACACTCATTCCGTCGGCGGCCTGCGGCCTTGAGAGCGCTCCCATGACCGACCATTGCTGGGTGGTGACTCCGAATTGCTCAAGGGCTTGCGTCCCTTTGGTATGCAGCGTATTCGTCGCCTGGAACAGGCGGAAGAACAGACGGTTGGCGATTTCTATCGAGGCAAGACTTTTTTCGGCACTCAGGTCTTTCATTGGAAGTTTTCCCGGTTGGATGCGGTGCCATATTGGAATGCAAAAGTGGGATCGCTGGCAATGCCTTCCCAGGATTTATGATTTTGAAAGCGGGATCATGAACGGTGTTGATGGCGGCCTGTCGAGCAAAAATTCGTTATTGATGGCGGGGTCAGTGAGGCAATAGCATAACGGGCGCTGAAGACGCCTGGAATTGTGGCGAGGAAGCCCCAAGCTTCGGGTTGGGGGGATTCAAGAGGTGATGTTTGAACGCAAAAGCGGGATAGCCGGCAATGGCTTCCAGAGTTTCATGACTTTCAATGAGGAGCAAGGATATGAAGGGCATCAAGGACAAGGTGGTTATCGTAACCGGCGGTGCTGGCGGCATTGGAGCGGCCATTTGCCGCCGCTTTGCCGAAGAGGGCGTCAAGGTTGCAGTGTTTGACCTCAATGGCGATACCGCTGAGGCGGTGGCGAGCGAAATTCGCCGGCAGGGCGGCAAGGCGACGGCCTTCCCCATGGACCTGACTTCCCAGGAATCCGTTACCTCCGCCGTGGCTGCGGTCGAACAGCAACTCGGGCCGATCGACATTCTGGTTAACAACGCCGGTTGGGACAAGGCGGCGCCTTTCCTGAAAACCGACAAGGCGTTGTGGGACAGGATCGTTGCAGTCAACCTCTACGGCGCGCTTTACATGCATCACGCGGTATTGCCGGCCATGGCAGCGCGCGGCGCCGGCCGGGTCATCAACATCGCGTCCGACGCTGCGCGCGTAGGCTCGTCCGGTGAAGCCGTTTACGCCTTCTGCAAGGGAGGGCTGGTTTCATTTTCCAAAACCATCGCCCGTGAATTGGCGCGCAAGCAGATCAGCGTCAATGTCGTCTGTCCGGGGCCCACGGATACTGCGTTGTTCCGCGATTTCGCAGGCGAGGGCGAGCAAGGGGAAAAACTCAAGGGCGCCCTGACCAAGGCAATTCCCTTTGGCAGGCTTGGCCAGCCGGAAGACCTGCCGGGTATCGTGGCCTTCCTCGCCAGCGACGAAGCTGCCTTTATCACCGGCCAGATCATCAGCGTTTCCGGTGGTCTGACGATGGCCGGCTAACTTTTTCAAATCACGACAAGGAATCAAAATGGAATATCAGGACATTCTCTACACCAAGGCCGATGGCATCGCCACGATCACCATCAACCGGCCCAAGCAATTCAACGCCTTCCGGGCCCAAACCTGCGAGGAAATGATTGATGCCTTCAAGGATGCCGATTGCGACAAGTCGATCGGTGTCGTCGTTCTGACCGGTGCGGGGGAAAAAGCCTTCTGTACCGGCGGCGATCAGGGCACCCACGAAGGCGGATACGGTGGCCGTGGCGTCATCGGCCTGCCGATCGAGGAAGTGCAGAGCGCCATTCGCGACATATCCAAGCCGGTGATTGCCCGCGTCAATGGCTATGCCATCGGCGGCGGCAACGTGCTGGTCACCATCTGCGATCTGGCTATCGCTTCCGAAAATGCACAACTCGGCCAGGCCGGCCCGCGCGTCGGTTCAGTCGACCCCGGTTTTGGCACGGCGCTGCTTGCGCGCGTCGTCGGCGAGAAAAAGGCTCGCGAAATCTGGTATCTGTGCCGTCGCTACACGGCCCAGGAAGCCTTGCAGATGGGCCTGGTCAACGCCGTCGTGCCACAGGATCAGCTCGATGCCGAGGTGAAAAAATGGTGCGACGAAATCGTCGAGAAGAGCCCAACGGCCATTGCGCTGGCCAAGAAATCGTTCAATGTCGATACCGAGATGATCCGTGGCATGGGCGGCCTGGCGATGCACGCCCTGAAGCTTTACTACGAAACTCCCGAATCGGCTGAAGGCGGCAATGCTTTCCGGGAGAAACGCAAGCCGGAATTCCGGAAGCACGCCCGCTAGGGGCTGCGACGGCGGGCCTGCCCGAGACGGGCCCGGCCCGCCAACGATGACGACAAGAAACGGAGATACGGATGATCCGGGACCAGGAAACACTGAACATATTGATCGACACCCTCGCCCGCTTTGTTGGCGAGCGCCTGATCCCGCAAGAGGGACTGGTTGCGCGGACGGATGAGATTCCTGAAGAGCTTGTTGCCGAAATGAAGGAATTGGGGCTATTTGGGCTGGCGATTCCCGAGCAGTACGGCGGCATGGGTTTGACGATGGAAGAGGAAGTATTGGTGACTTTCGAGGTGACCAAGGCTTCGCCGGCTTTCCGTTCGCGCTTTGCAACCAATAACGGCATCGGAGCCCAGGGAATCGTGCTCGATGGGACTACCGAACAAAAGGAGCGCTTCCTGCCGAAAATCGCCAGCGGCGAGATCACCGGATCTTTCTGCCTGACCGAGCCCGACAGCGGTTCCGACGCCGGCAGCCTGCGCACATCGGCGGTTCGCGATGGCGAGCATTACGTGCTCAACGGCACCAAGCGCTTCATCACCAACGCGCCCGAGGCGGGCATCTATACGGTCATGGCCCGTACCGACTCCGCCAAACCCGGTGCTGCCGGCGTTTCTGCGATCCTTGTCGAACGCGGTACGCCCGGGCTCTCGTTCGGTCCGATCGACCACAAGATGGGTCACAAGGGGGCGCATACCTGTGACGTGATTTTCGAAGACTGCCGCGTGCCGGTTGCCAACCTGATCGGTGGTCGCGAAGGGCAAGGGTTCAAGACGGCAATGAAGGTGCTCGACAAGGGCCGTCTCAGTATTGCGGCGGCCAGTGTGGGTTCGGCGGAACGCATGCTTGCCGATGCCTTGCGATACGCCTGCGAGCGTGTCCAGTTTGGCAAGCCGATTGCCGAATTCCAATTGATCCAGGCTTTGCTGGCCGACAGCAAGGCTGAAATCTACGCGGCCCGTTCGATGGTGGTCGATGCTGCGCGCAAGCGTGATGCCGGTCTGGACGTCTCGACCGAAGCCTCCTGCGCGAAAATGTTCGCTTCCGAGATGTGCGGTCGCGTGGCTGACCGCGCCGTGCAGATCTTCGGCGGCGCCGGGTATCTCACCGAATACGGCATCGAGCGCTTCTTCCGCGATGTCCGGCTGTTCCGCATCTACGAAGGAACGACCCAGATCCAGCAAATCGTCATCGCGCGCAACATGATCCGCGAGCAAACCGGCTGATTCCTGGCCCTTGCCCCTCACACCAAAGGAAGGAAAGACAATGAGTTTCAAATGGGAAGATCCGCTGTTGCTTGACCAGCAACTGAGCGAAGACGAACGCAT